>NZ_LZEJ01000025.1:0-50057 GCF_001704375.1 Alishewanella sp. HH-ZS
ACTGACTGCCCCTATGCCAATTTTACTCGCCGGCAATTTCAACGGCGGTTGGTACCAACTGATACGCATCTGGCTTGCCTTCACCCTGTGGCCAGACTTTAACCGTGCCAGTGGCGTAGGCGGTTTTACCCTTGGCGCTTAACGGAAACACCATATCACCGTCCCGTACCTTGATCCGAAAGCGTGGCTCATTTTCGGCGGTGGCCAGCGTCATCCAGCACTGTTGTTTAGTACAAACCCCGGTGACTTCGCCTACTACCGTAACCTGTTGCTCCAGATAAGCCGCCGGTTTAGCCAAAATGCTGGCAACGGCGGTGATTTGTTGCTTATTGACGGTGCCACCAAAGCTAACGCTGCTTTCAGCCAGCACGTTACCGGCAAGAGCCAGGCCCAGGGCACAGAGTATAGGTTTTAACATAGCGTTCTCCTGATTCAGTTGCCTGATTGTTATGCACTGCTGGCAGAAATACAAGCGGTTTTCCGGGATAAAAAAACGCAGCATTGCGCTGCGTTTAAATACTTAGTTTAACCCTTAGCGGGCACCCGGCTCGGCAAAGCGGGTCATCCAGTCTTTCACCTGGTTATACCAATAAATCGAATTATTTGGCTTCAGGATCCAGTGGTTTTCGTCCGGGAAGTAGATCATACGCGACTCGACACCGCGGCTTTGCAGGGTGCGGAACAGCTCAAAGCCCTGCCCAACCGGGACCCGGTAGTCTAGCTGGCCATGGATCACCAGAGTCGGAGTATTAAAGTTGCCGGCATAGTAGTGTGGCGAAATGCTCTTATAGATCTCCGGGTTATCCCAGTAGTGACCAAAGCGGGTGGAGTGCACTGCAAAGTCAGCCGACATCTGCGAGTACATATTGTATACCGCGGCATGGATCAGCAGGGCTTTAAACGGATGCTCGGTACCCAGCAGAATTGACGTTAAGTAGCCGCCATAGCTGGCACCACCGGCCACCATACGCTCGCTGTCAATCCAGGGCTGATTCTGGAACCAGGCTGTGGCGGCCTGAATATCAGCCAAAGGCTTGGTGCGCCAGTCCGGGTTAATCGCATCGGTAAAGTCCTGGCCAAAGCCACTGGAACCGTGGAAGTTAGGCCAGGCGGTGACATAACCCCAGGACGCGAAGGTTTGCGCATTCCAGCGGTAGCTAAAGCTGTCGGTAATGGCATTGTGTGGGCCGCCATGGATCAGCAGGAATAACGGATACTTTTTCGATTTATCAAAACCGGCCGGGTAATGTACCCACATCTGGATGTCATTACCATCAGCACCCTTATAGGTAACCGACTCGTAACTACCCAGCTCGGTTTTTGCCAGCAACTCATCATTAAAGCTGTCCAGACGGGTAGTGCGACCGTTACGGATATCCACTTTGACCAGCCGTGCCGGGAACATAAAGCTTTCGTTGGTGGCTACCAGCACGTTATTGCCAGCCAGGGCCGGGCTGTTAAAGCTGGTGTCTTTGGTAATGGCTCTTTCTTTACCGCTGCGGGCATCAATTTGATACAGGCGGCTGGTGCCGGCGTCATCAATGCTGGCGAAGAAGCTACGGCTATCGTTGCTCCAGACAAAGTTGCTAACTGAACGATCCCAGTTGCCCGTCAGTTCGCGCGTGGTTTTCGCTGCCAGATCATAAATCATCAGCCGGGCGGTATCGCCATAAAAACCCTGAATTTTCTGCCGGCTAAAGGCTAAGCTTTTGCCATCCGGGCTAAAGCTTGGGTTGCTGTCCGGTGCTTGATTATCCGGGGTGATATTTTCTGCTTTATCGCTGCCAATAGCCGCTAAGAAAATATCAATTTTCGGATCAACGGTATTGTCTGAACCGTTAGCATTAAAGGCGATAAAGCGCTCTTGCGGGTGCACGTCGTAGCTGCTGGCGCTCTGGCTGGAGCGAGGCAGTTCCAGACCAAATTTCTGGGTTACCGGCTCAACAGTACCGCCTTTGGCCGGAATACGGAACACATGAGCCTGGCGGTTTTCGTCAATCCAGTGATCGAAATGGGAATAGGGTAAGGCGTTCCACTGCCAGGCCGAGGCTTTTTTGTCTTTGTTGGCTTTTAACTCTGCCGCCATCTCTTCCCAGTTTTTACCCGGCCAAACGCGGCTGATAAAATACAGATGCTCACCTACCCATTTAATGCCATAAACCCCGGTTGGCACTTCGGTTAAGCGCTGGGCTTCACCCGGTGTGGTTAATGGCAGCAGGTAAATCTGGCCGGCTTCATCTTTATTACGCTGGCTGATAAAGGCCAGGGTTTTGCCATCCGGCGAAAAAGTCGCTTCGCTGGCGCGCATACCATCCACCGTCAGCGGTCGCTGCTGGCCCTTGTCGTCAAATAACCATAGACGGGTATGGCCCTGATCGGCTTTCACATCAAAGCGGGTAACAGGGGCAACGATAAACTTACCGTCAGCGGAGGCTACCGGGCTGCCTATGCGCTCCAGTTGCCACATCCGCTCGACACTTAAGCTGTTATCCTGTTCGCTGCTGGCCAGTGCCGCCAGCGGTAACCACAGAAGTAACAGCCAGAGTTGCTGTAGTTTTTTCATCTTGGACTCCGGTTGTTTTTTATTGTCGCTGCGATGTTAGCACAAGTGCGGACTGGCCCAAGCCGTTTTGCCGCAGCATGCGGCGTTTTAGTCGGAAATGCCACCTGGTGGTATTGCTACTGGCTTTATGATCCGGCCGCTTGATATCTGATGTGTATTGGAAAAGTCTGTCATAGGGCCTTAGGGATTTTGCTATACTGCCGGCCGTTGTAACGCCGGATATCAGACAGCCAATGGTGAGCAAGCCCAATCAAATACAGACAACAAGCCAGTATGGCCTGGGTGATCCCGATGCCCGCTTTTGTGTTTATGTCGCGAACCGACCACCCATGCTGGAATATCAGGCTCTGGCCCAGATTCAGCCGCTATGCCGCGGCGAAATCGCGCTGATCAATCAGGCCTGCGGCAATGGCTGGCGCAAGGTGTTTAATGTTTACGCCAAGCTGCTATTTGCGCTGCCGCAAACGCCGTTGTTTACATTCCACCAGCATGCCGCCAGCTGGCAAGATTATCGCGATAGCCGGCTGTTACAAAACGGTAGTGATACTGCGCTATTATTTTCCGCACCACAGCTTGAGCCGGTAACAGATCGCATCCATATTATTGCCGGCCGCACCTTTGCCAAAGCGCTGCTGGAACAGGGATTAGCAGCACAGTTGCAGTGGCTAACTGCCGAATTTGCTATTGATAAGCGGCAACGGCTGTTGGTTTGCCCGTATTTTGACTACCGGCAGCTTAATAATGAGAAAATTGATTATCTGGTTAGCCTGATTCGGCAGTTGGAGACGTTTTAATGAACCTGTCTGCGCAGTTACAGCAGCTTTCGACTTTACTACAACCTTACCCTTTTGGTATTGGTGGCAGTTGTTTACTCTGGCAATTGGGGCTGGAGGCGAACCCGGGCGATATCGACGTGGTTTGCCGCGAGCAGGATTTCGACGCCATTTGCCAGCTGTTAGCTCAGCATTATTCACCAGAAGCCGTAACCTTTAACCCTGACTTTGTCACCCGCCACTTTGCCCGCTTTAGCCAGCCGGGGCAGCGTGATATTGAACTGATGGCCGGCATTGCCGTGCTACAGCAAGGCAGGCTAATCGAATGGACATTCCACCCGGAACGCTGCTACTGGCAAAACCAGATCTGCTTTATGCCCGCCAGCGACTGGCTGGAACTATATGGTCTGTTTAACCGCCCCAAGCGGGTGGAGACGTTACAGCGGTATTTGGCGCAGAGCAATTCACCTTGCTCCAAGCGAGATGCAGTTTGACAAGCTGCCCGAGTACGAGCATTTCAAGAATGAGCATCAGGTCGAAGTCACTTTTGTACAGTAGCGCAAAAATATCAGTGAACATGCTGATGCCAACTAAGAAGATGCAAATATTCAGAGCCCAGTTATAACCTTGAATTAAGCCCCAGATACTGCTGATTACAACAACAAAACAAGCAGAGACAAGGATAAAATTGGCGAATGAGCGTTCAATGTTGATGCTGACAGCGTCAGAGAGGTGTGGTTGAAACCAATAGAAAGCCAAGAAAAAATATGACAGCAGGTGAAACCCAAGCCCTAAAATCGCTAACAGCTTGAGCCAACCAGGTATAAGCTGAATCCGTTGTAGTTTCAGCACCACTCTTAAGCTCTCTTCGCTTGACATCTCAGATCTCCTTTCCGTTATAAAATTGATAATAGCCCAGCAGCTAGAGTCAATCAAATCTTGTACGCCATCTCAGTCTTTGCGATATAAGCAATGATCTTGGACTTTTTAGTTAATATGCTTTTACTAGCGAAAATAAACTTGGGGAGACACGGATGGCGCCACTAAATTGGAGCAGAGACCAAAGCTTAGTCGCTTTTAGTTTGTACTGGCGTTTACCTTTCGGGCGTTTTCACTCCAATAATCCCGAAATTATAAAATATGCTGCTTTAATTCAGCGCACCCCATCGGCGTTAGCAATGAAGCTCTCCAACATTGCCAGTTTAGATCCTGCCATTTTGATGACCGGTCGCTCGGGATTAAAAGCCGCATCAAAAATGGATAAAGCATTATGGCAAGAAATGCAGCAAGATTGGCCGACCTTTGTGCTTGCTATGGCGCAGGCAGAGGCAAGTTTCATTGGTGCCCAATCAGAGCAAATGCAGCAAACCGAAGACGTTAAAATCACCACTAAGCTAAGTGAAGTTCAACAGCGGGTTGGTCAGAGCTTTTTTCGTAATGCCGTATTAAGCGCTTATGATTATCGTTGCTGTATTACCGGCTTAGCAAATCCTCGTTTATTGGTAGCGAGCCATATCGTGCCATGGCGTAGTGACGAGCAAAATCGGCTTAACCCAAGTAATGGTTTGGCGCTATCAGCTCTCCACGATAAAGCTTTTGATTTGGGACTTATTACTATTAGCGAGGATTATCGAGTCATCGTTTCGACAAAGTATAAACCGACAACAGATCCGTTTTTCGATGAAACGATTTTACGCTTTAACGGGAAGCCGATTCTATTACCACAGAAATTTTTACCAGAGCCGCGATTTCTAGCCTTTCACCGAGAGCAGATTTTTGAGAAGGCAGTGTAAAGGCTGAATTTGTTTTCTACTATTTTCGTCAACATCTTGGCGATTAGACGTTTCCATGCACTGCGACCTCACTTTTACGCGCACAAAAACGCAATTTTTTACACTTTTATGCGCGTAAAAATGTTGATTTGTTTGTTTTTATGCGCATAAAAGTGTAGTGTTGTTGCTGTTTCCCTTGCTGGAGCCTGCCATGCAACGTGAGCTATTGACGACCTTACTAAACTGGAAAGCCTTGCCGGAACGCAAGCCGCTGCTAATTGACGGCGCCCGGCAGACCGGTAAAACCTACTTACTGCAAACCCTGTTTGGCCAGCATTTCCCTAGGGTACTGCGTATCGATTTTCTGGAATCGCCACAGATGGCTGATGCCTTTGCCGGCTCTTTAGTACCGCAAGATGTACTGACCAATATAGAGCTATTAACAGGCCAGCCGTTTAATCTGCAAACCGACTTATTAATCCTCGATGAAATTGGTGAATGCCCGCGTGCCGTTACCGCCCTAAAGTACTTTGCCGAGCAAACTCCGCAGGCGTTTATTGCTGCCAGTGGCTCTAATATTGGTTTGCTGAATACTTTCCCGGTGGGTAAGGTGGAACAATACAATTTACGCCCTTTAACCTTTCGCGAGTTTTTGTTGGCCGCCAATGAGCCGGCCTTACTAAAGGTGTATGACGCAGCGCAAAACTCCGCGGCTGCGCACAGCAGATTGTTTGATAAGTTAACTGATTATTACTTTACTGGTGGTATGCCGGAGGCGGTGAGCCTGTGGTTTAAATTGGTTGATCAGAGCATCTTGGAGCGGGTTAAAGCGGTTGCAAAAGTACAGGCGGATCTGCTGGCTGGTTATAGCCGGGATTTTGGTAAATATGCCGGTAAAACCGATGCGGCGCTGATAGAAGCTATTTTTACAGCTGTACCGTCACAGCTGGCAGCTGTGGTAGATGAGTCGGTTAAGCGCTTTAAATTTAAAGATGTTTATGCACGTAAATCACGTTATCAGGATCTGGAAACCGGCATTGCCTGGCTGGAAAAATGCCGTCTGGTATTAAAAAATTATCCGCTTGAAGGGTTGCCCCGCAGCCCGCTGGCTGCTTATAAAAAGGATAATATGGTAAAGCTGTTTCTGTTTGATGTCGGTCTGCTAAACCACATGCTTGGTGTAAGTTATCTGGAGCTTAAGCAGCAGAATTTTGAGTATAAAGGCTATATTGCAGAAAATTTTGTACAGCAGGAGTTGGCTGCGCTGGGGATCGATCCATGTTTTTCCTGGCATGATGCCAGAGCGGAAATTGAATTTATTCTAACTGATGCGACAGGCAATATTGTTCCGTTGGAAGTGAAAAGCGGTAAGCGCACCCGTGCCCGATCGCTGCAATCCTTTATTGAAAAATGCCAGCCGCTAAAAACGATCAAATTAACGGGAACTCAGGGCTCTTCAGCGCTGGAACAGCAACATCTGGTGTACCCACTTTATTACACCGCGCATGCCGTTACTCAGCATCTGTTGACATAAAGGTTACGCGTTATCGCTACAGGGAGCCAACTATGTCATTTTTAGAACTTAAAATCCCACCGCTGCTTTTAATGTTGTTATTCGCGCTGGCGATGTGGCTGCTGGCGCCACTTACTACGCCATTCTCTGCGCAACTGGCGCTACCGGCGTTATATACCACTGTGCTGGCGCTGTGTTTGGCGGTGACTGGTGTGGCGGTGGCACTGGCCGGGGTATTGGCGTTTCGGCGTGCTAAAACCACAGTGGATCCGCGGCTACCGCAACAAAGCTCCAGTCTGGTGCTAGTGGGCATATACCGTTATAGCCGTAACCCAATGTATCTGGGGTTTTTATTGTTGTTGGCAGCCTTTGCCTGTTATTTGCAGAGCCTACTGGCTTTGGCTTTTTTACCGCTGTTTGTACTTTACTTAAATCAGTTTCAGATAAAACCCGAGGAGCGTTTTTTACAGCAGAAGTTTGGCAAGGATTATCAGGTTTATTTACATAATGTAAGGAGATGGTTATAGCGATAATGCTTTTCTACTATTTGCCTGTCTTGCTATTTTCGTTTTTTATCAGCTGCTTGCAATTTCACTCCTATGACGTTCTTGTTGTCATGTTTCTCATATGCTAATTTTTAGTTGGCTAAAGTGTGGCCATGTAAATTAACATAAGAAAAGGACATCCATGAACATTCCATTTAAACTCTCACTGTGCGCTGTGGCGACGGCCTCCCTGCTTTTACCGCTCGATTCCATCGCACAACAACAAAATACTGAAAGCTCCGACCTGCAACAAGTTGAACGTATTGAAGTAACCGGCTCCCGGATCAAGCGTAATGATCTGGAAGGCGCCGTACCAATCACGGTGATTGACCGTGATGCCATTTCCAAGTCTGGTTTTTCTAATCTGCAACAGCTACTGGAGCGGACGCCGGTAGCTGGTGTGGGTACTTTCTCTACCCGCGGTAATAATCAGGACTCCACCGCCAATGGCGGCGCTGCCATCAGTTTGCGCGGCTTTGGTGCTGATGCTACCTTGGTGTTGATCAATGGCCGGCGGGTTGCAGTAAGTGCCTTTGCCGAAAATATTGCCAATTCCTTTGTCGATATTAATAGTATTCCGGTGGCCGCCATTGAACGGGTAGAAATCCTGAAAGATGGTGCTTCTGCCGTGTACGGCTCTGATGCCGTTGCCGGCGTGGTCAACGTGATACTGCGTAAAGATTTTGAAGGCACCGAAATCTCCTTTAGTCACGGCGGTACAACAGGGCCATCCTATGATGAAACGTCGGCCAGCATGGTGTGGGGGACTCAGGGTAAAGAGGCCAGCGCCACGCTGATTCTGGATTACTTTAAGAACACTACTATTCTGGGCTCGGAGATGGGCCGCTTTGGTACTGCCAATCAGGCACCTTATGGCGGTAATGATTTACGTTCATCGCGTGGTTATCCGGGTAACTTTATTGTCAACGGTGTCACCCGGATCGACCCGGGCTGTCCGGCAGATCAGGCTTTTGGCCAGACCTGTGTTTTTGACTATGGTCCTTTTATTATGGCTGCCACCCCTGCTGAGCGTGTAGGCGCGGTATTAATGGCCAGCCAGAACCTGGGTGCCAATACTCAGGCTTATGCCGAGTTGTCGGTACAACATAACCGGTCTAAGGCGCAGGGGGCGGCAACGCCGCTCGATGGCGATGCAGGTCTGACTGTACCGGGTACTCATCCCAACAATCCTTTTGGCACTGATATCAGAATTAACCGCTTCAGGACCGTTGATGCCGGCCCCCGTACCTGGGATATCGAGTCTGACTCATTACGCCTGGTATTGGGCGTGAAAGGCCAATTTAATGAATTGGATTGGGATATTTCAGCGCAAAAAGGCCGTAGCGAGTCGATGCAAACCGGCAGCAAGTCGCAGGGCTGGGTAAGAACCGACTTTTTACAGCAGCAGATCAACCTTGGTCGTTATAACCCCTTTGGAGGTTTCAGAAACTCTCCGGAAGTGATTGATGCGATTACTACCAGTCTGGTGCGTCGCGGCGAGTCACATCTGACCGCCTTTGATGCCAGTATCAGCGGTGATGCCTTCAAGCTGGGTGATCAGATGGTGTCGTTCGCAGCCGGCGCGGAATACCGTAAAGAAGATGCCTTTGACCAGCCGGATGATCAGTTCCAGCGTGGTTTGATTTTTGGTACCGAATCGGTATCTGCTCAGGCTGAGCGCGATCAGTATGCCGCCTATATCGAGTTTCTGGTACCACTGACCGACCAGTTAGAGTTAACCCTGGCTGGTCGCTATGATGATTACAGCGATTTTGGTTCGACCACTAACCCCCAGGTTAGTATCAAGTGGCGGCCACAGGATAACTTTACTGTACGGGCATCCTATGGTCAGGGTTTCCGGGCGCCATCACTGGCCCAGATTGGTTTAGGGCCGTCGCAGGAGTCGGTATTCTTTACTGATACTTTCCGTTGCCCTACCCCTGATGCCAGCAATCCGGCGTGTGCTGCAACTGACTATACCATCGTCTTTGTCGGCGGTGAGGGCTTACAACCGGAAGAGTCCGAGACCTTTAATATCGGCTTTGTCTGGCAGGTCACTGATCAGTTTGATATCAGTGCGGATGTGTGGAGCATCACTCAGGATAATAAAATCGACAAAAACGACTATGAAAACGTGTACGCTGCGGAGTGTAACCGTCAAAACAGTACCCTCTGTGTAAGGTTAGCGCCTTTGCCGGGTCAAACGCTGGGAGAACTGTCACGGATCTTCAATAGCTACATTAATATCAGCTCGCAGGAAGCCAGGGGCTTGGATCTGTCAACGGCTTACCGCTTCAATCTGCAGCAGTATGGTGCCTTGCGGCTTAGCCTGGACTACTCCTACACCGATTCATTTAAGAAGAACGGTATCGAGTACGCCGGCGAGTACAACTATCCGCAGCATCGCTGGTTAGCGACTGCCGACTGGAGCTACGGCGATTGGGGTCTGGTGACCAGCCTGAACTATGTGGGTGCCTTTGAAGATTATGCACCTCCGGCCGAAGTGATGAGCACCAAAACCCGCACCGTTAGTGCCCAGGCATTGCTGGATATTCAGGGCCGTTACAGTCTGAACAGCAATACCACTCTAATGCTGGGGATGAACAATGCGCTGGATAAGGATCCGCCATTTGCGATTGGTGATGGTGATGCCGATCTGTATGGCTATGCCTCTAAAGTGCACAACCCTCGCGGCCGCTTTATTTACGGTAAGATCAATTACCGTTTCTAATTCGCTCGTTAGCCAAACCAAGGCAGCACTGTTGTGCTGCCTTAATCGCTTTATCCCAACATCGGTTTTAAATATTTCCCCGTGTAAGATTTCTCACAAGCGGCTACCTGCTCCGGCGTGCCGGCAATCAGGATTTCGCCGCCGCCGCTGCCACCTTCCGGGCCTAAGTCGACAATCCAGTCGGCGGTTTTAATCACATCCAGATTGTGTTCAATTACCACTATGGTATTGCCGTGATCGCGTAGCCGGTGCAGTACATTCAGCAGCTGCTGGATATCGTAAAAATGCAGGCCGGTAGTAGGTTCATCGAGAATATACAGAGTTTTACCGGTATCGCGTTTACTCAGCTCGCGTGCCAGTTTTACCCGTTGTGCTTCACCGCCGGATAAAGTGGTCGCCGACTGTCCGAGCTTAATATAGGACAGGCCAACATCCATCAGGGTTTGTACCTTACGCTTAATCGCCGGGATGGCGTCAAAGAAATCCAGCGCATCTTCCACCGTCATATCCAGCACTTGGTGGATATTCTTGCCTTTATATTTAATTTCCAGCGTTTCGCGGTTATAGCGTTTGCCCTTACAGACATCGCAGGGCACATACACATCGGGTAAAAAATGCATTTCCACTTTAATGACGCCGTCGCCCTGACAGGCCTCACAGCGCCCACCTTTGACGTTAAAACTAAAGCGGCCGACCTGATAGCCGCGTGAGCGCGCTTCCTGGGTACCGGCAAACAGCTCGCGTACGCCGGTAAAAATACCGGTGTAGGTCGCGGCGTTCGATCGCGGCGTGCGACCAATCGGGCTTTGATCGATATCGATTACTTTATCAAAATGCTCCAGCCCGCTTACCGCCTTATAGGGCGCCGGATCGTCACCCTCGGCTTTATTTAATACCCGGTGGGCGATGCGGAACAGCGTATCGTTGATCAGTGTCGACTTCCCGGAGCCAGACACCCCGGTAACACAGGTCATCAGACCAAAGGGAATGGCGAGATCGACGTTTTTCAGGTTATTGCCTGTGGCGCCGGTCAGCTTTAACCATTTATCATTCAGCGGCGTACGCTTCGCTGGCACCGCGATTTTGCGCGCCCCCGACATATACTGGCCGGTCAGTGACTCTTCTACCGCCATCACCTGTTGCAGCGTGCCCTGCGCTACGATATTGCCGCCATGCACGCCAGCGCCGGGGCCGATATCAATAATATAGTCCGCGGCCCGCACGGCATCTTCGTCATGCTCAACCACGATCACGGTATTACCCAGATCGCGCAGATGATTCAGCGTCGCCAGTAAGCGGTCGTTATCACGCTGGTGCAAACCGATAGAGGGCTCATCCAGCACATACATCACGCCAACTAAACCGGCGCCGATCTGGCTGGCTAAACGGATGCGCTGTGCTTCGCCGCCAGACAGGGTTTCGGCGCTGCGTGACAGGTTCAGGTAGTTAAGGCCGACATTCACCAGAAACTGCAGCCGATCCTGAATTTCTTTTAATACCTTTTCGGCAATTTTGGCTTTCTGGCCGGTTAAACTCAGTTGCTGGAAAAACGCCAGACAGTCGCCAATCGCCAGTTCTACCACTTGCGGTAAGGTGGTTTTACCGATAAAGACATGGCGGGCTTCGGTACGTAGCCGGGTGCCATGACAGCTAGGACAAGGCTGGCTGGCCAGATATTTACTCAGTTCTTCGCGTACCGAGTTCGATTCGGTTTCGCGGTAGCGGCGCTCCATATTCGGCAAAATACCCTCAAACGGATGGCTGCGCAGCACAATATCGCCACGGTCATTCAGGTATTTAAAGTCGATAATGGTATGGCCGCTGCCATACAGGATAACGTCCTGCTGCTTTTTACTCAGGCTGTTAAAGGGCACATCCAGCTGAAAATTGTAGTGCTCAGACAGTGCCTTTAGCATCTGAAAATAATAGAAGTTACGCTTATCCCAACCCCGGATCGCCCCGCCAGCCAGACTCAGCTCATCACTGACCACCACTTTTTTCGGGTCGAAGAATTGCTTCACGCCCAAACCATCGCAGCTGGGGCAGGCACCGGCCGGGTTATTAAAGGAAAACAGCCGTGGCTCCAGCTCGGTCATGGAGTAACCGCAAGTCGGGCAGGCATAGTTGGCGGAAAACACCAGCTCTTCAGCATCAGGCTGGTCCATCAGCGCCACCCGCGCCACGCCGCCCGACAGTTGCAGTGCGGTTTCGAACGACTCGGCCAGCCGCAGTTTAATATCATCCCGCACCTTAATGCGGTCCACTACCACTTCAATGGTGTGCTTTTTCTGCAGATCTAACTTTGGCGGATCGGACAGATCGCAAATTTCGCCGTCAATCCGCGCCCGCACATAGCCCTGTGCTGCCAGATTTTCCAGCGTTTTAACATGCTCACCTTTGCGCTCCTGCACCACCGGTGCCAACACCATCAGCTTGGTACCTTCCGGAAATTCGGTGGCTTTATCCACCATCTCGCTAATGGTTTGCGCGGCGAGGGGCAGATCATGCTCCGGGCAACGCGGCTCGCCGACCCGCGCAAATAATAAGCGCAGATAATCGTAAATTTCGGTAATGGTACCCACAGTAGAGCGCGGGTTATGGGAGGTCGACTTTTGTTCAATCGAGATCGCCGGTGACAAGCCTTCAATATGATCGACATCCGGCTTTTCCATCAGGCTTAAAAACTGCCGGGCATAGGCCGACAGCGATTCGACATAGCGGCGTTGCCCTTCGGCATACAGGGTATCAAAGGCCAGCGACGATTTACCGGAGCCGGATAAACCTGTTACCACGATCAGTTTGTCGCGTGGCAGGGTTAGCGAAATATTCTTCAGGTTGTGGGTGCGGGCGCCGCGGATCTCAATTTTGTCCATGGTGGTTCCATTTAGCCGGATAATGCTGTACAAATATACACTAGGCTGCGCAGTAATTGCCAGCGACAAGCGGATTAAAGCTGCTTATACGCTGCCGATCTGGCTTTGGCCCGCTATCGGCAGCATTTCACTGTTGCAATGGCAGGCATTGCTGTGGGCGCTGCCGCCGGCCGGCTTTTTTATGCTAAACTGCCGCCCTGTTTATTTTGAACCTCTGGTGTTAGCTGTTCGCATGCATCATTTGAATGCCCTGGAAAAGCGCGCCGCCGTAGCGCTGGCGCTGGTGTTTTCTACCCGTATGCTCGGGCTCTTTATGCTATTGCCGGTGTTTGCGCTGTACGGCGAACAGCTGGCCGGTTTTTCCCCGCTGTGGATCGGGTTAGCGATTGGCGCCTATGGTTTAACCCAGGCGATTTTACAAATTCCTTTTGGTTGGCTGTCGGACAAAATTGGCCGACATAGAGTTATGCTGCTGGGCTTAGCGCTGTTTGTGCTGGGTTCGGTCGTGGCAGCGCTGGCAGAGTCCGTTTATCTGGTGACGCTGGGCCGGGTATTGCAGGGTGCCGGGGCGATTTCCGGTGCGGTATTGGCATTGGCAGCCGATCTAACGCGCGAAGAGCAGCGGCCGAAAGTGATGGCGATTATCGGCGCCACCATCGGTTTATCCTTTGCCTTGGCAATGGTACTGGGGCCATTATTGGCGAAACTGGCCGGTTTAAGTGGCGTGTTCTGGTTTACTGCGGTAATGGCGGTGGCGGCCATGTTGTTGGTTGCTTTCGTGGTGCCGAAAAGTGTCAGTAAGGCACCGGCTGCCGAAACCTTAGCTTTACCGCAAAGTTTGGCTGCGATGTTCCGGCATCGGCAATTATTACAGCTGGACTTAGGCGTATTATTGTTGCACCTGATGCTTACGGCGATGTTTGTTGCACTACCGCCGCTACTGGCGTCGCAGCAGTTCGCGGCAGAGCAGCATTGGCAGCTGTATTTACCGGTATTATTGCTGTCGTTTGTATTTATGGTGCCGATGATGCTTATTGCGATGCGCCGGCAGCAGGAAAAACGGTATTTTTTAATAAATATACTATTATTAGTTATTGCGATGTTAATCGCTTGGCAGGCAAACAGCTTCTGGTTGTTGGCGCTGGCGCTACTGGTATTTTTTACCGGCTTTAATTTTCTGGAAGCCAGTTTACCGGCAATGGTGTCGCGGGTGGCACCCGCCGGCCAGCGTGGCAGTGCGATGGGGATTTACTCCAGCAGCCAGTTTTTCGGTGCCTTTTTAGGCGGCTTGCTGGGTGGTGCTATCGCCCAGCACTTTGGTTTTATGGCGGTGTATGGCGCCCTGGCAGTAATTGGTTTAGTATGGCTTATCATAGCCAGCACCATGCAGGTGCCCGCCCGTGCCCAGCGCTTATCGCTACCGGTTGCTGTCAGCACTGAGCAGCAAGCCGGCCAGCTGGCAGCCAGGCTCAGTAGCCTGGCCGGGGTACAGGAAGTCACTATTTTATTGGCCGATCAGCGCTGCTACCTGAAAGTCAGTTCGCAGCAGTTTGACATCGCACAGGCTCAGTCTTTGATTGCCGCTGGCAATCAGTAACAATTTTGCAGGAGAAATACGCATGGCGCGTGGAATTAACAAAGTCATTTTAATCGGTAATCTGGGCCAGGATCCGGAAGTCCGTTATATGCCGCAGGGCGGCGCCGTCGCTAACCTGAGCATTGCGACCTCTGAAAGCTGGAAAGATAAAGCTACCGGCGAAATGAAAGAGCAAACCGAATGGCACCGGGTCGTGATTTACCAGCGTCTGGCAGAAATTGCCGGCGAATATCTGCGTAAAGGCTCTAAGGTGTATATCGAGGGCAAGCTGAAAACCCGTAAGTGGCAGGATCAGCAAGGCGTAGAGCGTTACACCACCGAAATCGTTGCCAATGAGCTGCAAATGTTGGACGGTCGTGGCGAAGGCCAGGGTGGCGGCATGGGTGGTGGAATGGGCGGCGGCCAGCAAGGTTATCAGCCGCGGGCGCCACAACAAGCCGCACCGCAGCAAGCTGCCTATCAGGGCGCACCACAACAGAATTTCCAGCCGCAAGGTAATTATCAAAAGCCGGCACAGCCACAAGGTGGCTTCCAGCAACAACCGCCAGCGCAGCAGCGTCCGCCGATGGAACCACCAATCGACTTTGATGACGATATCCCGTTCTAAGGTTGTTAACTAAGCCCCTGCCACAGGGGCTTTTTTCTGCTTGCTATTCAATAGCGTCAGTGTCTATAGTCAGAGTAGTGCTCAGCAGGAAGCGCCACTATGACACCGCATTCACATCATCATTCTCACTCACACTCGCAGCACCCGCACTCGCAGCGTCAGCACGGTCATGGGTCTCATCGGCATTGCCATGGTTTAGCATCGACAGAGGATAGCGGTAGCCGGCTGGGTTGGGCGTTTTTTCTGAATCTGGGTTTTACCATTATTGAGTTTATTGGCGGCTGGCTGACTAATAGCACGGCCATTATGGCTGATGCGATTCATGATCTTGGCGATAGTCTGGCGCTGGGCAGTGGCTGGCTGCTGTATAAGCTGGGTAAAAAGGCGCCCACCGCACATTACACCTATGGTTATCGCCGGCTCAGTTTATTTGGTGCTTTGTTAAATTGTTTAATTCTGATTGGCGGTTCAATCTGGATCCTGGCAAAAGCCATCCCGCGACTCAGTGAGCCGGTGATGCCGCTGACTGAAGGCATGATGGCGCTGGCCGTGCTCGGCGTAACCGTAAACGGTTTTGCCGCCTATAAACTCAGTGGCGGCAAAACCCTGAATGAGCGGGTACTGAACTGGCATTTACTGGAAGATGTGCTGGGCTGGGTCGCCGTGCTGCTGGCGGCGCTGGTGATGCATTTTGTCGACTGGCCAATTATTGACCCGCTGTTATCGATCGCCTTTACCTTGTTTATTCTGTTTAATGTGCTGCGCAATTTACGCAGCACGGCGCGACTGTTTTTTCAGGCGGTACCGGATACCGCCTTACTGGCGCAGATCGAACAACGTTTACTCACCCAGCCGCAGGTGCGTGAAGTGCATCATTTACACCTATGGTCGCTGGATGGTGAGCAGCATGTGCTCAGTGCGCATTTGGTAGTAGAGCTGGAAGAACTGAGCCAGTATCAGCAGTTAAAAAGCCAGGTTGAGCAGCTACTCAGCGACTTTTCACTACTGAATACTACGATAGAAATTGAGCTGGCCACTGAAGCTTGCCGTGATCGACGGCATTAGTGTGCCCGCACTCCAACTCCCTGTTGTTGTGCCAGTAACTGGCGGAAGGTTTCGGCGGGTACCGGCTTACTAAAATAGTAACCCTGATAGTAGTTACAGCTCATTTGTTGTAGCATCACCAGTTGCTCAGCGGTTTCAACACCTTCTGCCAGCACTTCAAACCGCAGTGTATGCCCTAACTCAATAATTGCCTTGGTAATTTGCTGATTATCCGGGTTGGTGGTCATATTGCAGATAAAACGCCGGTCTACTTTCAGGATATCCAGCGGCAGGCGCTGCAAATATGCGAGGGAGGAATAGCCGGTACCAAAATCGTCAATTGCCAATCTGACGCCGGTAGCCCGTAACTGCTGCATAGTTTCGATAACCTTGTCCTCGTCCTGCATCAGGGCGCTTTCGGTCACCTCCAGTTCCAGGAACTTAGCCGGAAAGCCGGTCTCCGCTAACAAGGTTCTAACTTGTTGTCCCAGTTCGCCGCGGCTAAATTGGTGAGCTGAGACATTGACCGCCAGGCTTATGGCGGGCAGACCCTCGTCCAGCCAGGCTTTGCCTTGCACGCAGGCTTGCTGCAATACCTGGATCCCCAGAGCATGAATAAGGCCCGAGCTTTCAGCCAGTGGAATAAAAATTTCCGGGCTGACAAAGCCCAGTTCAGGATCACGCCAGCGTAGCAACAGCTCTGCACCTATTATCCTGCCTGTTGCCACCTCCAGTTGCGGCTGATAATAACAATGTAATTGCCCGGTTTTAATGGCGTTACGTAACCGGCCTTCCAAAACCAGTCGCTGTCTGGCTTGGGCGGTTAGCTGGTCACTATAATAATAATAAGTATTACGGCCTTCAGCCTTGGCTTTATAAAGAGCCGCGTCGGCACCCTGTAGCAGGGCTTCGACGTTGTCGTGATGTTGCGGAAACAGGCTGATACCAATTGAGGCAGCCGCACTAAGCTCCAAATCCGGCGGTAACATCAGGGTTTGCTGCATGGTGCGCAGCAGTTCCTGTGCAAAACGGGCGGCATCTTCCGGTTGCTCCAGATGTTCGATCAAAATAGCAAACTCATCACCGCCCAGACGGGCCAGGGTATCAGTATCGCGGCAGCAAATCCTAAGCTTCTCAGCAACTTGCTTCAGTAGCTGATCACCAACATTATGGCCGTAAGAGTCGTTGATATTCTTGAAGTTATCCAGATCCAGAATCAGTACCGCCAGTTGTAACTGCTCACGGCGAGCGACTTTCAATGCCTGTTCCAATTGATTGGCAAAGAAGTGCCGGTTCGGCAGGTGGGTCAGCGGGTCATATTGCGCCAGAAACGCCAGCTGGGCTTCCTGCTGTTTATAGGTGGTCAGGTCAATGTCGATACAATAGATTTGCGGCTTTTTATCCGGCAAGATCACCACTGCATGCGAAGAATACACGGTAACCGGGCTGCCGTCCTTGCGTTTTAATACCAGCTCTTCAGCATGGCGGGCCTCGCCGCTGCTGGCCATCTGGCTTACTGCCTCCCTGACACCATCCTGCATTTTTTCCGGAATAATCAGATCCAGCAAATTACGGCCGATGGCTTCCTGGCTGCTGTAGCCGTACACCAGCTCACTGCCTTTATTCCAGAACAAGGTAGTACCATCTTCATCATAGCCCTGCACCGAGATCGTCGGCATGCTATCGAGCAGGGTACGAAAGCGCAGCTCACTCTCTTCCAGTTTTAGCTGCGCCAACTTCACATCCGAAATATCCTGAATAACAGACACAAAAAAAGTGTCGGAGATATCGGTGGCGGCAATTAATGACACGGACAATCTGGCCCAGATCACCTGGCCGTCCTTACGCAAATAGCGTTTTTCTAAAGAGTAGTGCTGACGCAGGCCACTTAAGGTCTCTTCTACTAATGCCTGGTCACGGGCTAAATCCATAGGGTGTGTTAACTGCTGGAAGCTCAGTTCCCGTAGTTCTGCCATGCTGTAACCCAGCAGACGACACAATTCCTGATTAACGCGCAAGAACTGACCGCTGGGGCTGACATGGGCAATACCGGCGGCCGCTTTTTCAATGGTCTGGTCCAGAATATACTCGGACTTGGTCAGAGAGCGCGAGAAATGCAGGCGTTGCTTGAGTAGCAGCCAGGCCAGTGCGGCGGTTAGCGCAATATAAAAATAGCCTTTATAGCTTTGATAACGGGACAACGTTTGTGGATCGTCAGCCAAAGTCAACAGTAATTGGTCGCTAAAGGTGATCCATAGCGCACCAAATAACAGGTAGATCAAGGCACCGAACAGAGGGTAATAGCGGAGCTTGTTGAGTTTAGCGTCCAATTGCTTCATAGCGTGTGGCGTTGTCCAGACAGATATTGCGAACCCTTTGCTATCAAGCATAGCTTAATTTTACTAACTGTATGGCGCTAGTGATAAAAAACGGGCTTAACGCCCGTTTTAAATCTCGCTGCAGACTACGACAGCATTAGAACGAATACACCAGTGTTAAAGAGGTTTGGGTATCAGTGCGCTTTTTATCAACCGGTACATCAGAGTCATTTTGTACCAAAAAGGCGGCTTTCATCTGCATGGCACCGTTGATCCGGGCACTTAGCGCCGTTTCGGCAATGGTACGGGTATTATCATCACCGTACTCGACACTCAGCGTTTGGGTAAAGGTCGCTGATTCACTCAGCGTCCATTTATAGGATGCAGCAGCACGGGCCAATAAACCGTTCTCGGTTTCATCATTGGCACGTTTAGCGGTGTAATAACCGGGACCGATCTCAACATCCAGTGACTGCTGTTCCAGATTTAACAGCCGGGTACCATAACCGGCCGCCAGCGTGGTGTAGCGGGTATAGGCACCAAACTTATCATCGGTGTAAGAACCCAATACAAACAAGTTATCGTGCTCTTCAGTCAGCTTATAAGCACCTTTGGCAGACACCAGATAGCGCTCGGCAGAGCGCTCTTTAATCTTGTTGCCATCGGCATCGGTTTTCTGATCTTCTTTAAAAAATGCACTCAGAATATACTGGTTGCTCCATTTGCGCAGATCTTGCTTTGCATCCAGCTTACCGGTAATCGAGGTACCCTCGGTGTTACCGGTAGTGGTAATGGCACCCAGCTCAGCAGAGGTGGTCCAGACTTTCTTATCGGCGGCCTGCGCCTGAGTGGTCGCGGCCAGCGCTGCCAGCATCGCGATAGTTAATGTTTTCATACAGCTTCCTTTACGTCTTTCTTGATATGTACATCCATTTGCGGGAATGGAATACCAATACCTTGCTCGTCGAAGGTTAATTTCACTTTTTCCAGCGTGTCCCAGTACACGCCCCAGTAGTCTTCGGTTTTTACCCAGGGCCGGACAATAATATTGACCGAGGAGTCCGCCAGCTCTGAGACCCGGATATTTGGCGCCGGTTCCGGCAATACCCGCGGATCGTCCTGAATAATCTGCTGTAGAATAGTTTTGGCTTTGCGTAAGTCCGAGTCGTAACTGATCCCGATCACCAGATCGACACGCCGGGTGCTTTCGGCAGAGAAATTGGTAATATGGCCGCCGGTAATCTTCGCATTCGGCACTATTACCCTTTTGTTGTCCGGCGTTTTCATAATGGTCTGAAAGATTTCGATCTTATCGACGGTGCCAGTAATGCCGCCGGCATCAATAAAGTCGCCTGATTTAAATGGCCGGAACAGAATAATCAGTACGCCGGAAGCAAAGTTCGCCAGCGAGCCTTGTAGCGCCAAACCAACGGCCAGACCCGCGGCACCTAAAATGGCAATAAAGGACGTGGTTTGTACCCCAATCTGTGACAGTGCCATCAAGGCCGTGGCGATCATCAGGATCGCATACAGGATACTGGACAGGAAGGAGACAACGGCTTTATCTATTTTGCGGGATAACAAGCCTTTTTCCATCAACCCAGACACACTACGGGCGATGATGCGGCCGACATAGAAAATCACAATAGCTGCGATAAGTTGTAGCAAATATCCCAGCAGTACTTCGTGGTTTTGCTGAAATAACTCGGTAATTTGCTCCATAGGTTCACTCCTGTGAAAGTGGTTCGAACCGGCATAGTATCATAAAATCTCGCCAATTTTGGCTGGCAAGTGAGCATTTGCCGCTATACTGGGGCTAGCAGCTAAAAAAAGCGCTTGGTAGCCGGTGTGCTTTTTGGTTAAAATAGCTCTTCGCGGTGGTGACTGTAGCTCAGTTGGTAGAGCCCCGGATTGTGATTCCGGTTGTCGTGGGTTCGAGCCCCATCAGTCACCCCACTTTTCTGCCTGCAACCCTGCTGCGCCCCCTGCTATACTTGACTAACATTTAGTCTGTTCTGGCAAACCATGGACTTAACTTCGTTACAGCAACAATTACAGCAACCCAAACTGGCTCCGGTTGAGCAATGGGATCCGCCTTTTTGTGGCGATTTACCGCTTCGCATTGATAGTCAGGGCCGCTGGTGGTATCAGGACGGCGAAATTACCCGTCCGGGCCTGATTAAACTCTTTGCGTCAGTGTTAATCCGCCAGGGTGATGATTATTTTTTACAGACGCCGGCAGAAAAGGTGCGGATCCAGGTGGAGGATGCGCCCTTTGTCGCAGTGAGTAGCGACTGGCAAGGCGGCCCTACTGGCCCAGAGCTGTGGTTAACCACTAATCTGCAAGACAAAATTCCGGTCTGTGCTGACTACCCGCTGTTGTTACAGCAGCATGGCGGACAGCAACTACCTTACCTGATGCTATGGCGCGGCCTGTCGGCCCGTTTACACCGAAATCTGTATTATCAGTTGTTAGATCAGGCGCAGCTGCAACAGGATGGCGCTGGTAGTCGTGCAGTACTCTACAGTGGTGGGCAACCTTATCTGCTGGCATCTTCGGATGAGCTGCCCGGGTAGCGGTTCAATGCTGTGACAGCGCGGCTTATCGCAAATTCTGGTCAGATATCGCAAGCCAATTGCGGGGCAGCCTGTCGCGTTTGATAGTGAAGCAACACTTGCCACAGGATAATAATAATGAAAACGTCACTCTCCGTGCTAACCCTTGCCTGTTTAACCGCGTTCAGCTTGGCTGATGCCGCCGCGACGACCTATATTCATGCCGGCCGCCTGATTACCGCTGAGCATACCCAGCCGCTGACCGAGCACACCATCATTGTTGATGGCAATAAAATTGTCGGCGTCGAGCGTGGCTACCAAACGCCAACAGCGGGTGCCACTTTGATTGATTTACGCCAGCATACAGTGATGCCGGGGCTGATGGATATGCATACCCATTTTTCGACCCAGATGAGTGCCACCTCCTATGGTGAGGGTCAGCGCCTGAATGAGGCTGATTTTGCATTACGCGGAGCCGTGTTCGCTGAGCGAACTCTGTTGTCTGGTTTTACCACAGTACGTGAGCTTGGCGACAGTCATCAGGTGAGTGTGGCGCTACGTAAAGCCATTGCCCAGGGCTATGTCAGTGGACCGCGGATCTTCGCCGCTGGCAAATCTCTGGCCACCACCGGAGGCCATGCCGATCCGACAAATGGCCTGGCTTACTTACTGCAGGGCGATCCGGGTCCAAAAGACGGGGTAATTAATGGTGCGGATGAGGCCCGTAAAGCGGTGCGGCAGCGCTACAAAGAAGGTGCGGATCTGATCAAGGTGACGGCCACTGGCGGGGTACTCAGCGTTGCGAAGAGCGGCATGAATCCGCAATTCACCGACGAGGAGCTGGCGGCTATTGTCAGCACCGCACGCGACTACGGTTTTAAAGTGGCGGTGCATGCGCACGGCAAAGAAGGGATGCAGCGCGCCATTAAAGCCGGCGTCGATTCGATTGAGCACGGCACCTTTATGGACAAAGAAACCATGGCGCTGATGAAAAAGCATGGTACCTACTATGTGCCGACGATCAGTGCTGGCAAATGGGTGCAGCAAAAAGCAGAAATAGACGGCTTTTTCCCGGATTTGGTCCGCCCGAAAGCCGCGACTATCGGGCCCCTGATCCAGCAAACCTTTAGTGAAGCCTATAAAGCAGGTGTAAAAATTGCCTTTGGCACCGATGCCGGCGTTGGGGCGCATGGTGATAACTGGCGCGAATTTGTGTATATGACCGAAGCCGGCATGCCGGCCATGGCAGCAATTCAGTCTGCTACTATTGAAGGCGCGCGTTTACTGGGCATGGAGCAGGAGCTGGGCTCAATTAAGGTGGGTAAACTGGCCGATATTATTGCGGTGCCTGGCAATCCGTTACAGGATATTCAGCTGATGGGCCAGGTGAGTTTTGTGATGAAGGATGGTCAGATTTACAAGCAATAAGGCCATTGCAGCAGGCACTAGGCCTGCTGAAACCGTGCCAGAATCAGTCGCAAATCGTCTTCGATTTGTGCTTTCAGATCTTTCTCGGCAGTCAGACGAACTTTATCCTGCTGCCGGGTCAGTTTTTTGTCCTGATCCTTGCGGGCCTGATGGGTTGGCATATCTTTAACCGTCAGATACATCTGATATATCCCGGGGTAACTGCTTACAGCATCGGGCTTATCAGCGGCCGGCCAGTGGTCCAGTAACACCCATAGCCTTAAGGCACCCTCGGAGAATTCACATTGTTGTTCCAGCATGGCGCGGCTGATCAGTACTATGCTCTCCTGCAGGTACGCTCTCTTTTCCTGCTGTTGCTGGCGGGCCTTTTGCTCAGCCAGCTGCTGCTGTTGTTTCTGTTGCTGCAGTAACCACAGCAGCTTGCCGGCATAAAATGCCAGGCCCGCGACAATCAACACTGCTGTAATCAGCAGTAATACTAACCACCAGGTCACGCCGGATCCTCATCACCTAACAGATCTTTACGCCAGTCAGTACGCTCGAAGCGACTCAGCGGATCCTCATCCTGCTCTGAAGTTGGTGTGTCTGGTTGCTCATCATCCAGCCCTAACAGAGCTAACAGTTCGCTGATGCGGGCGGTCTGGCGGTTAAAATACTTGGCATCTTTACCGGTTAACAGCTCATCGCGTTCTACCCGCTCCAGTAAGAGTTGCAGCTTAGGATCGTTTTCCAGTTGCAGCAGCTCCTGCTCAGGGCTTAGCGGTTCAGCCTTCGCCGGCTTCAGCTGTACCTTGGGTAACGGGGCTGGCGCTGTTGATGCAGGTAACAATTCCAGACTGGTTTCTGGTAGCAATGCGATAGGTTTTTTACTGCCTAAGCGCGGATCTTTCTTCTGCTTACTGCCAGCACTATCCTGACCGGTCTTGGCTTGCTGCATGCTGTTGCGGTTACCTGATTTCAGACCGGCGCCTTTTTTCTTGCTTTCATCCTTGTGCTCACGGATCTTACGGATTTCGCTGGCCGGCAAATGGCGTTGTCCGTTGTCGTTGGCCTTACGGGATTTTTTTTGACGCGTCATAGTGATCTGGATACCTGTAAAAAAGGGCGCACATTTTAACCAGCTTTGCGTAAGATCACCACATCCTTTGCAGGAAAACTTAGACTTAACTGATCGCGACGGGCTAAAAAGTTAAAGGTATCCGGGTGGAAAAAGCGGATATGGGTAGGATCCCGTTTATAGTGCCAGTTGGCAAATTGGCTAACGGCCGGATAGTGGCTGGTCATAATGGCCAGTACGCCACCGGGTTGCAGTAACCTTAACCAGCATTGCCATTCCTGCGCCGGATTGACAAAGTGCTCAATAGCCTCACTACAGCTAATAAAGTCATAGCGCCGCGTCAGCACCTCAGGGTTATTGGCAAAGAACGGGTCCCACAGCTGCATCTGATGACCGGCTTCCTGCAGCATCTGGGCTAATAACGGGCCGGGGCCACAACCAAAATCCAGCCCCTGCAGCCGGCCGGCGGGTAAAGCGGCCAATAAAGGCCCGGCCAGACGGCTTAAGAACTGTCGGTAGCCGGCATCGCTGACATCATTATTATGCAACTGATAATGTTGTTGTTCTTGTTCTGCAGTTAACAACTGGGCGCTGGGGACAAAAACAAGTGCGCATTGCTGACATTGCCGGTACTGACGCTGCGGGTCTTGGCTAAACAGGCTACTGTCCGGGTGCAGACAGAGTGGACATGGTTCCATCTAACTTTCCTAAAAAACAAAGGGCGATAAGAATAACTTATCGCCCTGTTTATTTGTGCCTAGTGGTGGACACTTCTCTCGAATCGCTCAAATCATCCTGAAGCGCAGCCAACATCGTGTTGCCAGTTATCCATATATTGTTGTTTGCTGTCCGTGCGCGCTCTTTTCTTATTCACGACCTTCCTGGTAACTTTCGTAATCATCCTTGTGCGCCTTAGCGCCTGACACCATCCGGGCATCTTAAAACACAGCGCACCCAAGGGTGCTGATAGCTTCCTTTACCACATGTCCCTGTTGTTGTATCGCTTTTAGCGAACGGTTTAAATTTACTCTGTTCTGCGCAGATGGCAAGTCTTTGCTGCTAAAAAATACAAAAAAAATTCGACTTTAGTCTAGGCTTTTAATATTTTCAGTAACTTATGCTGTATAAAATATAGCAAAAAAGTTCCTGAAAATTGAAAATCAGGTTGATATCGTACAGTGCCTGTGAGAGATCTCGCACAGCGGAAATAAAAAACCGGCCTGACAGCCGGTTTTTTATTCAGACTTTGTTCAGCTTAGTGTAAGCCACCCAGGTATTGCGACAGTACCCGAATATCTTCATCGGTCAGCTTTTTCGCTACTTCGCGCATCATACCGTTCATATCGTTAGCGCGGGTACCGGCGCGGAATTCTTCCAGCGTGGTTTTCAGGTAATCGGCATTCTGGAAACCGATACGTGGGAAGCCCGCCAGGCTGGTACCGGCACCACGCGGACCGTGACAGGCGATACAGGCTGCAATACCGCGCTCGGCATCGCCGCCACGATATAGTTTTTGGCCGGCTTCAATCACATCTTCCGGTGTCGTACCCGGTGTCATGCGCTGTGACGAGAAATAGGCGGCCAGATCTTTCATATCCTGATCAGACAGTGCGGCTACCATACCAAACATGATGGCATTCGAACGACCTTCTTTACCACCTGAAGTCATACCCAGTTTGTAGTCGGTCAGTTGCTTATACAGGTACTCAGCATGCTGGCCGGCAATTTTGGGGTAGATGGCTAACGGACTGTTACCATCCGGGCCATGACAGGCGGCACAGGTTGCAGATTTTGCTTTGCCAGCCTCGGCATCACCATCGAAAGCGTTTGCTGCACCGATTAAACCGAATAACAGCGTCAGAGGTAGTACGAGTTTTTTCATTTTTGATCCGTCTCAGTCCGCATTCAAACGCCAGTGAGCTGGCTATAATGAATAGTATTAAGGTGTTTTTTCGCCTATTTTACACGAAACTGCTCAAAGTAAAATCCCATCCTTTAGTCAAAAGCTTCTTCCGATCCTCCAGATCCGTTACAATAACCCTAATTTAACTGCCGGAGCAGCTTGTGTCACAACCTAAGTTCAATTTTCAGCAGGTCAGTTTTCTGACCAGTGCCCCTGATATCAGGGCCTTGCCAGCCGATACCGGTATCGAAGTCGCCTTTGCCGGCCGCTCCAATGCGGGTAAGTCGAGTGCGCTGAATACCCTGACCCGGCAAAATAATCTGGCCCGAACCAGTAAAACGCCTGGCCGGACCCAGCTAATTAATACCTTTACGCTGGCGCCGGAAAAAAGATTAATTGATTTACCCGGCTATGGTTTTGCCAAGGTACCGCTGGCGGTAAAAGAAAAATGGCAGAAATCGTTATCTGAGTACCTGCAGCAGCGGCAAAGCCTGAAAGGTTTGGTGGTGTTGATGGATATTCGCCACCCTTTGAAAGATCTGGATCAGCAGTTGATCTTTTGGGCCGTGGAGAGCCAGTTACCGGTGCTGATCCTGCTGACCAAAGCAGACAAGTTGGGGCCCGGCGCCCGAAAAAAGGTGTTGCTGGAAGTGCGCGAAGCCGCACTGGCTTTTATGGGCGACGTGCAGGTGCAGGTATTCAGTTCGCTGAGTAAGCTTGGCTTACCTGAGTTTGAGCAGGTATTAAACGGCTGGTTTAGCGACGAGTCGACAGCAGACGTCGACGCGCCCTAAGTAAACCCTTCAGGATCCCCAAAAAAAAACCGACCCAGCAGGGTCGGTCATAGCAATCGGGGAGAAGCTATATAAAAATCAAATCAACAGGGTGTCTTATCGCTAAGACGGCCACAGTATAGCACTAATTTTGTGCTGTTTAAAGTATTTGCTCTAAAAAATGTTGTTCAGTTACGTGAACTGCAACTGGCTGCTGCGCCATTGGCTTGTGATCAGAAAAACGGGCATAAAAAAAACGCCCCGCTGCAAGCAGCGGGGCGGCTAAATAAAGCCTACTTTCAGAATCCGGGGTGCAACACCCTGGTTGAAAGATAGAATATCTTACCTCTGTACCCTACGACTCAAATTCTAGTCATTTTCTGAGCGATTGCAAGAATTTTTTGTAATAAAACTACATAAAAGTCTAAATGGTGCATTTTTAAGACTTTTTATGTAATTAAATTACCACGCCCTAGTGGGCTTGATCCCAGTTGTCGCCATAACCCACTTCGGCCAGTAAGGGTACATCCAGCTTAGCGGCACTGGCCATCAGCTGCTTTAACTCGGTCGCTAACCAACTGACATCGGCGGTGGTCACTTCGAACACCAATTCATCGTGTACCTGCATAATCATCGCTGCTTTGTCAGCGGCATGTTGCTGCAGCCAAGCCTGTACCTTAATCATCGCCAGTTTAATAATATCGGCTGCCGTACCTTGCATCGGCGCATTAATTGCCGCCCGCTCGGCGGCCTTTTGCCGGCCGATATTTTTGGTATTTATATCGGGCAGGTATAAACGCCGGCCAAACAGTGTCTCGACATAGCCCTGCTCATGAGCGTGTTTCCGGGTGCGCTCCATATAATCAAGCACACCGGGGAAGCGCTCAAAATAGCGATCTACATAATGCTGTGCTTCGCCCCGACCTATACCGAGTTGTTTGGCCAGACCAAAGGCTGACATGCCATAAATTAATCCGAAGTTCACGGCCTTGGCACGGCGCCGCTGCTCACTGCTAACTTGATCCAGACTTACCCCAAATACCTCAGCCGCGGTTGCCCGGTGTACGTCCAGGCCTTTGGCAAAGGCGTCCAGTAGGGCTTTATCCTGCGACAGATGCGCCATAATCCGCAGTTCAATCTGCGAGTAATCGATGGCCATAATCAGCTTACCTGGCGGTGCAATAAAAGCCTGGCGGATCCGCCGCCCTTCTTCGGTGCGGATCGGAATATTCTGCAGGTTGGGTTCAGTGGAACTCAGGCGGCCGGTAGCGGCGACTGCCTGATGATAAGAGGTATGCACCCTGCCAGTTGCCGGGTTAATCATTTTCGGCAGTTTTTCGGTATAGGTGGAACGCAGTTTGCTCAGGCCACGGTGCTCCGTGATCAGTTTGGGAAATTCATATTCCAGTGCTAATTCTGCCAGTACCTCTTCCGCTGTAGAGGGCGTGCCGCTCGGGGTCTTTTTCAGTACCGGCAACTTCATCTGCTCGAACAGAATTTCTTGTAACTGTTTCGGGGAGGCCAGATTAAACTCTTTGCCGGCTTGTTGATAAGCCAGTTGCTCCAGTTCGGCAATCCGCTGACTTAACTGCTGGCTTTGCTCGGCCAGCAACTGGCTATCAATCAGCACGCCTTGCCGCTCAATATCCGACAGAATAGCAATCAGCGGCAATTCAATCTCATTGAATACTTTGATCAGGCCGGGGCTTTGCTGCAGCTGTGGCCACAGTGCCTGATGCAGCCGCAAGGTGACATCGGCATCTTCGGCTGCGTACTCGGCCGCTTTTTCCAGTTCAATCTGGTTAAAGGTGAGTTGCTTGGCACCTTTACCGGCTATATCTTCGAAGCTGATGGTGCTATGTCCCAGATATTTCAGCGCCAGGCTGTCCATATCATGGCGGCCGGCCACCGAGTTCAGCA
The DNA here is from genome assembly GCF_001704375.1 of Alishewanella sp. HH-ZS. Classification (NCBI taxonomy): domain Bacteria; kingdom Pseudomonadati; phylum Pseudomonadota; class Gammaproteobacteria; order Alteromonadales; family Alteromonadaceae; genus Alishewanella; species Alishewanella sp. HH-ZS. The sequence goes on from NZ_LZEJ01000025.1 coordinate 27,974, forward strand.
CATAGGACTCCAGCATAGTGTCAAACTTAACGCCCTTAAGTGCAATATTGTAACGTGCCAGCACACTTTGGTCGTACTTCAGATTCTGTCCTACCTTGGCTTTGGTTGGATTTTCCAGCCAGGGGGTTAAGCGTTGCAGACAGTTCTTACGATCCAGTTGTGCCGGTGCACCCAGATAGTCGTGTGCCAGCGGCAGGTACCAGGCTTTACCCGGCGCGGTCGCGAAGGACATCCCGACCAGTTCCGCCTGCATATAATCCAGGCTGGTGGTTTCGGTATCAAAAGCCGTCAGTTCAGCTTGCTCCAGCTCGGCTAATAAGGCAGTTAAATCTGCTGAGCTCAGAATGGTCTGATACTGCTGGCGATCAATCACTTGTCTGACTTGCTCAGGGCTTTCTGTTGTTGGACTGTCTGCCTGCTCGGTCTTCGCTATTCCCGCCGCCGGCTCACTGTTGGCCAGGACTTCCGCCAGCCAGCGTTTAAATTCGCACTCCCGGTACAGCTCTGCCAGTTCTGCCCGGTCGGCGGGCTGGATCTGCAATTCGTCCAGCGTGCAGGGAAGCTCTACGTCACACTTAATGGTTGCCAGCTCATATGACAGCTTTAGTTGGGCTTCAAATTCCTGCAGCTTAGCGGCCATGGTTTTCGCACCACGGAAACTCAGGCCTGCGACCTGATCCAGCTGTTGGTAAATCTGTGCGATAGAACCCAGCCCCTGCAGCAGAGCCGCTGCCGTTTTCTCCCCCACCCCTGGTAGACCCGGGATGTTATCCACTTTATCGCCCATCAGCGCCAGATAATCGATAATCAACTCCGGGCCAATACCGAATTTTTCTATTACTGCAGGTGGATCGAGCAGCGTATTGGTCATGGTATTGATCAGTGTGACATGCTCATCAACCAGCTGCGCCATATCTTTATCACCGGTTGAAATCAGCGTATGGCGGCCAGCGGCACTGGCCTGGCGGGCCAGGGTACCTATTACATCGTCAGCTTCAACGCCGCTAATGCATAATAATGGCAGGCCCATAGCGCGAATAATCTTGTGCAGCGGCTCAATCTGGCTGCGTAGATCGTCTGGCATTGGTGGCCGGTGCGCTTTGTACTCAGCATACATTTCGTTGCGAAAAGTCGGGCCCTTGGCATCGAATACTACCGCCATCTGGGTTGGCTGATACTGTTTCAGCAAACTTTTCAGCATATTGACGACGCCATAAATGGCACCGGTCGCTTCGCCGCGGGAGTTAGTCAGATGCGGTGGCGCATGATAGGCGCGAAATAAATAAGAAGAACCGTCAACCAATATTAACGGATTTGTCGGGATATAAACCATGATGCTGTTCCTGCGCGGACTTGATGCTATAGCATGCCATAGCAGACCAGATCAGGCTAGCTGAACAAGTTTCCGGGATAGAGACTTATTAAGGCATAAGCTGTGGATAACTTTGTGTAAAACAATAGGAGATAACCACGCTGTAATTGACAGCATGGGGAACATTTTACTTCTAAGTGTTTGTCTTATAAAAGAAAGGTGCCTAACTGCAAGTGCCCTGATTCTTATTTTTTTAGCATTGCGTAATGTGGAAAACGCTTTAGCTTTCGCCCGGAGTCCATTCTCGACAGCAGCCTGCAACTCCGCGCAGGTTGAACAGACTATCACAACTGACGCTTTTGCCCAGAGCTAATTTTAAAAAATTTTGCTCCTAAAAAAATGCGCTTCTACTCAAAAAAGCATAAAGCAGATTTGACGGGCCTTTTAGCAGATTAGCATCGCGATTTGATCTTGGGTTATTGTTGTGCAAAGGCTGAACAGGGACTCTTCCGTTCTGCGGCAAAGGCAGGCTATAATGCCAGAAAATCAGTATGGCTTTTAGGATGGGATCATCACTATGAAGAAATTATCACTTGCAGTGGCATTACTGCTGACCACGCTGGGTATCAATGCCAGCACTGACCAGGAAAAAGATGCCATTGCCAAGCGTATTGCCCCAGTTGGCCAGGTTTATGTTGCTGGCGCAGCTGCCGCAACTGCTGCCGTTGCCTCGGGGCCTCGTAGCGGTGAGCAAGTATATCAGGCGGCTTGTTTTGCCTGTCACGGTACAGGTGCCCTGGATGCGCCTAAACCAAATTCAGCAGACTGGAAGCCGCGTATGGCACAGGGTTTCGATGTGTTGTTAAAGCACTCGATCGAAGGCTTTAACAATATGCCTGCGATGGGTACCTGTATGAACTGTTCGGAAGATGAAATCGCTGCCGCCATCCGTTTTATGACCGACGGCGTTTAACCAGTTACTGCTGCATCATGAAAAGCCGCGCAATAGTGCGGCTTTTTTGTCTTCACGCTGTTTTAAAGCCACTTAAAACTAATTTAGTTTTATTTCTTTACTCGCTCTTCCATGCGTCTAAACTTTATGCATAATAACACTTTGTTATTATTGCTCTGACCAGTGTTTTTGCGCAACGGAATGGCGGATTTGAATAATTTATCGACACTTCAGCACCAACTCAATAAAACCAATACCCGACTGCGACGGCTATTGGCTTTAATTGCGCGCTATAAAGAAGCCTATACCATTCAGGGCGCTTTGTTGAAGCTGTCGGAACTGGCGAGCAGTATCAGCGATATGGCAGAGTTTTATCCGGCGATCCATAAGATGGTATCGGAGTTACTGCATGCGGAAAACTTTTATGTCGTGCTGTATGACAGTGAAACCACAGAATATAGCCTGCAGTACTTTTCTGACGAAAAAGATCAGCAACTGATCGTGTCAGTGCCATCCAGTGCTTTCTCCAGCGGTTTGACCGGCTATGTTGTGCGTACCCAACAACCCTTACTCTGTGATGAAGCACAGTTTGAAACGTTAGTCAGCAGTGGTGAAATCCAGTCTCAGGGTTCACCGTCAGCGCACTGGATGGGGATCCCATTGCTGCGCGAAGACAAAGTTATCGGTGTGATGGCGATTCAGTCCTATGATCCGGCGTATCGCTATAACGAACACGATCTGAAACTATTTAACAGCATCGGTAGTAATACCGTTATCGCACTGGACCGGGTAAAGAGCCGCGAATTGCTGGAAACCACAGTGCGGCAACGCACCTTACAGCTGCGGCAAACTAACGAGTCGCTGCAAAAAGAAATTAAAGAGCGGATCCATGCCGAAAAGCTGCAGGCCGCCTTATATGAGATATCCGAATTAACGGCCAGTAGTCAGGATATGCAAACCTTTTACCGGGCTATGCATAAAGTACTTTGCGGCTTAATGGCGGCCGACAATTGCTATATAGCTCTGTTGGATCAGGACGGTACTAAACTGACCTTTCCATTTTATCTGGACCAGTTTAGCCCCGCCGCCAGTGACCGACCCTTGGGTAAAGGCTTTACCGAATATGTGATCCGCTGTGCTGAAGCGCGTTTGATCAATAGCGAGGAAGCGGCGCAGTTGGTGGAGCGGGGTGAGATCCGCCGTGGTATCGGCAGTTTAAACCAGCCACACCGTAACTCCAGTAGCTGGCTGGGTGCGCCATTAAAAGTGGATCAGCGGGTACTGGGCGTGATAGCAGTGCAATCTTATGAAACAGGCTATCAGTATACCGAGCAGGAATTAACTATCCTGCGTTTTGTTTCACAACATATTGCCGTTGCCATTCAGCGTAAATTAGCCTCGGAGCGTCAGCGCCAGCATCAGGAAGAGCTGGAACGTAAGGTATTTGAAAGTACGCGGGAATTACGGCAAACCAATTTGTTTTTACGTTTACAGGTAGAAGAGCGCAAAAAAGCCGAGCAAAAGCTGTTTTATGATGCCAACCATGATGTGTTAACCGGCCTCGCCAACCGGCAAATGTTTCTGCAGCAGCTTAAGCAGCAGTTTGCATTGATCAAACGCCAGAGCCAACCGGGTATGGCGTTGCTGTTTCTCGATCTGGATCGCTTTAAGTTGATTAATGACACCCTGGGCCATCATATTGGTGATGCTTTTTTAATTGAGAGTAGTAAGCGGTTGCTCAGTGCCATCCGTGAACATGATGTGGCAGCGCGTTTTGGTGGTGATGAGTTTGTGGTAATGCTGCTGAATTTACAAAGCTTTCAGGATGCCGAAGAGGTGGCGCAGCGGATTATTGATAAATTCCGCCAGCCTTATCAGTTGGACGGGCATAAAACCCAGTCCGGGGTTAGTATCGGTATAGCCCCGTTGACCATGGAATATCATCATGCCGATGCGCTGCTGCGCGATGCTGATGCCGCGATGTACCATGCAAAGGCCTTGGGCCGTGGACGCTATGCAGTATTCCAGGCCGAGATGCGCGATCAGATGTTAAAGGCGCTGAGTAACTAAGCGCCGACCCATCGGGGGTTGTTTATCCTTTAGTCAACAATTGCCGTAAGCGAGCAATATTCGCCGCGGCAGTTTGCTGGCGCTGTTCGGCCGTTTTCGGCTGATCCGGCTTTTGCCACTCCAAGTCATCCTGCGGTAATTCCTGCAAAAAACGGCTGGGTTCAGGTCTGATGGTTTCACCAAATTGCCGGCGTTCGCGGGCATAGGTAAAGATCAGTTCGCGCTGAGCCCGGGTAATGCCGACATAGGCCAGCCGGCGTTCTTCCTCGACATTGTCTTCGTCGATACTGGTTTGGTGCGGCAAAATGCCCTCTTCCATCCCAACCATAAACACGTATGGAAATTCCAGGCCTTTTGAAGCATGCAGGGTTAATAATTGCACCTGATCGGCCTGATCCTCCTGTTCCTGCCGTTCTAACATATCGCGCAGACAGAGTTTACTGACCACTTCATTGATCGTCATGGCTGGCTCGTCATCTTTGCCTTCCAGCATTTCGACAATCCAACGGTACAGCTCGTTGACATTTTTCAGCGCCATTTCCGCTGCTTTCGGGCTGTTACTGGTTTCAAACAGCCAGGCTTCATAATGGCTTTGCCGGATCAGGTCACGTATGGCTTCGCTGGCCTCAGCACGCTGGGCATTATCTGCCAGCTGATTGATCCAGTCAGCAAATTGCTGTACTGCCTGCAAACTGCGCGCCGGTAAAATATGCGCTAATTCCGGGTGGCAGCAGGCGGCGAACAGGCTGATATGCAGTTGATTAGCCAGATTGCCAATTTTTTCTAAGGTAGCATGGCCGATTTCCCGCCGCGGCACATTAATAATCCGCAATAGCGCGTTATCGTCATCCTGATTCACCAGCAAGCGCAAATAGGCCATCACATCCTTGATTTCGCTGCGGGCAAAAAAGGAGGTGCCGCCGGAAATACGATACGGAATACGGTTAGTCATCAGTGCTTTTTCAAATACCCGCGCCTGATGGTTGCCGCGGTACAGAATGGCATAATCCCGGTACTGGCTGCGATTACTAAAGCGGTGCGAGATAATTTCGGCTACTACCTTGTCGGCTTCGTCTTCTTCGTGTTTGCACGGCAAGACTTTTAGCGGCACACCATAGCCGTTGACGCTAAACAGCTTTTTCTCAAACTCATGCGGGTTATTGGCGATCAGAATATTCGCCGCTTTTAAGATCCGCTCCGCTGAACGATAGTTCTGCTCCAGCTTGATCACCTGCAGTTCGGGAAAGTCTTTTTTCAGCAGCACCAGATTTTGCGGCCGGGCACCACGCCAGGAATAGATTGACTGGTCATCGTCGCCAACCACGGTAAAGCGGCGCCGCTCGCCGACCAGCCATTTCACCAGTTCATACTGGCTGGTGTTGGTATCCTGATATTCGTCGACCAGCAGATAGCGGATTTTCTGCTGCCAGCGTTCGCGGGTTTCGGTCTGATGTTGAAATAACAGGGTTGGCAGCAGAATAAGATCGTCAAAATCAAAGGCATTACAGGCTTTTAGCATCTTGCTGTACTGCATATAGTAATTCGCCAGGCTGATCGTTTCCGCATCCTGTGTTTGTTGCAGTGCCAGCTCAGGTAGCGTCAGGTCATTTTTCCAGCTGCTGATACGGTTTTGCAGCTTACGGATCAGTTCTTTATCACCGTTATACTCGCCATCGGTCAGTTCTTTTAACAGCGAAAAGCTGTCCTGATCGTCAAACAAACTGAAGTTAGCTTTGTAACCAAGCTGGCGAAATTCTTTTTTCAGAATTTCCAGTCCCAGCGTATGGAAGGTCGAGATGGTCAGGCCACGGGTGGCGCTTTTGGGTAACTGGGCGTTAATCCGCTCCCGCATTTCACGCGCTGCTTTATTGGTAAAGGTCACCGCCGCGATATGCCGCGCCGGCAACTCGCATTCCTGAATTAAGTAGGCGATTTTATTGATAATAACCCGGGTTTTGCCACTGCCGGCACCTGCCAGCACCAGACAGGGGCCGCCAATAAATTTAACCGCTGCGTCTTGCTGTGGATTTAACTTCATCTGACCTGCCTTTTGTTCTGGGCTGGCATTGTAAGGCCTGACGGCAGAAATTTCATTCGCGTTCTGCCATTTAGGCCGTAGAATAGAGCAGAGCAATCGAAAACACCGGAGAAGATGATGCTGGATCCGAAAAAAATTGAAGAGATCGCCCGCCAAATCGGTGCTGTGATCCCACCGCAGCTAAAGCAGTTTGCCGATGAGTTGGAAAGCAAGGTTAAGCAGGTACTGCAAGCGAAGCTGGCCGATCTGGACTTTGTTGGTCGGGAAGAATTTGACGTACAGCGTCAGGTACTACTGCGGACCCGGGAGAAAGTTGAGGCGATGGAGCAGCAACTGGCAGCCTTACTGGCTGAAAAAACTCAGGATTTCCGCCAGAACGAGCTGCCAAGCTCAGATCAGCAGTAATGCAACCCTAAAAGCTGCGCCGGTGTTGGCCGGCGCAATTAAGCATTTATTTTTTTACGGATTTCAGAATTTCAGTTAAACCCGCAACCGCACCACCGATATTCGCCAGCTCGGCCGGCACTATCATCGTATTATTGGCCTTGGCCAGATTACCGAACTCTTTTACATATTGCTCGGCAACCCGCAAGCTAACGGCTTCCTGACCACCAGGCTGGTTAATGGACTCGGCGATTTTGCGCAGACCCTCAGCGGTAGCGATGGCAATCAGCTCAATTTCACGCGCCCGACCTTCGGCTTCGTTAATTTGGCGCTGCTTGTCAGCTTCCGACAGGTTAATCACTTCCTGCTTCTGACCTTCAGACACGTTAATCATCGCCTGACGTTCACCCTCGGACTTGGCAATGGCTGCCCGCCGTTCCCGCTCGGCGCGCATTTGTTGTTCCAGTGCATCTTTAATGCTAATTGGCAGCTCGATATCGGCAATTTCATAACGTAACACTTTAACGCCCCAAGGACCTGCTGCTTCGTCCAATGCCCGTACTACTTCTTCATTGATTTTTGCACGCTCTTCAAAGGTTTTATCCAGATCGGTCTGACCAATCACCGAACGCATAGTCGTTTGTGCCAATTGTGCCGCGGCATAGCGATAATCGTTGATGCCGTAACTGGCCTTCATCGGATCGATAACTTGCAGATACAAAATGCCATCAATACCGACCTGGATGTTGTCCCGGGTAACACAGGTTTGGCGTTTAACGTCGATCACTTCTTCTTTCAAAGTTTGGATATAAGCAACTTTATCGACAAAAGGGATCAGAATGTGAAAACCCGAATCAAGCGTGCGTGAGTATTTACCTAAGCGCTCAATCACATAATTGCTTCGTTGCGGTACAACCCGGGCTGATTTGAAAATGGTGATCACCACCGCCAGCGCAAAGCCAAAGGTTAGAATGGTTTGAATATCTAATTGTTCCATAAGTTAAGACTCCTTTTTCGTTAGTTAACTTTGACAACAGTGAGATGAATACCCTCATTCGCAACAACACGCGCCAGATCGCCGGCTTTTAACTCGTCACTGGATTGCGCATCCCACTGTACACCGTTCAACACTACCCGGCCGCGGCCGTGCTGAAAGTCTGCTAAAACTGTGGCTGTATCACCGATGTCTTCAGTAAAGCGCGATGGATGTTCGCCTTTGTCGGCGGTGAAACCAACAAACCAGCGTTTAAAACGGCCTCGGGCGGTAAATAGCAGGACCAGACTGACAATACCAAAGACGGTGTACTGAGTACTGGCCGCTTCAATCCAGCCGAGCTGCAGTAACACGCCGACGACAATGGCGGCTAACCCCAGAAACACTGCGACAATACTGGTGGCCAGTAATTCGCTAAGAATTAATGCCACACCGATAATAATCCAAATCATGGCTGTACTCATTTAAACCTCCTGTTACTAGCTTTAGGCTCACCACAGCAGTGTAGCGCCAAAATGACAGCTTGCTAACTGTTAATTTACAACGAATTGTAAAAAGGTGTAACAACCTGCGCCGGACTCGTTCTAGAGCTTAGTCTTCGCCAGAGCCAGGTCAAGCTGTTGTAAAAAGCTCAGCACGGTTTCTACCACCTGATGATAAAACGCGACATCGACTTTATCTGCCGTGTCTCTTGGCGTGTGGTAATCGGCATGATCGGCCACGCCAAAGTAGATAAAGGAGACGCCCTGCTGATGAAAGACGCCATGATCAGAACTGAGCGTCCAGTCCTGACTGTGGCCGGCTTTGTACCAGGGGCGATCGTGGGCGGCGATTAACTTAACAGCGCTCTGTTGTTGCAACTGTTCCAGTAATGGCAGTAACCAGGGATGATGATAACTGCCAACGGCAAACAGCTGCTGTTCGGTATCGCGGCTTAACATATCAATATTGATATTAAACCTTAGCTGCTCGGCACTGAGCAGGCCGGTACGAAATAGTGCTACCGCACCCTGCAAGCCTTTTTCCTCACTGTCCAGTGCGGCAAACAGTACCGGATGGCGCAGCGGATGCTTGGTAAGGTAACGTGCCAGTTCTAACATGGCGGCGACGCCGGAGGCATTATCGTCGGCGCCATAGAAGATGGTATCGCCGTGCATGCCGAGGTGATCATAATGAGCGGTAATAATCAGTGGCTTTAAACCCGGCTCAGTACCCGGCAATAACCCGAGCACATTGGCTGCATCTTCCACTCCAGGAATAACGGCATTTTTGCGTCGAAGCCAGCGATTAAATGAAAAATGTTCCGTTACGCTATAGGGGTGCAGGTAACCCTCGCTGCCGGCGGGGGTTAAACCGATAGCGGCAAATTGTTCGGCAATCCATAATCTGGCAGCGATGCCGCCCGGCGTACCCGGGGCGCGCCCTTGCCGCTCTGCCGCGGCCAGCCAGCTAAGGTCGGCCATCATCCGCTCCGCATCAAGACGTTGCTGTGGTGCTGTCGGCACGGCCTGTTGTTTTAGCGCAGTAATTCTGGCGCTTTCCTGCTGGGTTAGCTGCGTTAACCAGTAAGGTTTCAGACCATAGTAAGCCAAGAGCGCTATGACTACGATAGCCAGGGGCCAACGTAATTTTTTCAGTAATAACATCTGAACGTCCAGTTATCGATAAGTTTCTGCAAGGCAGCAATTCGCGCTGCCAACTACGTTTATGTAGTTATCATACTGATAATGTCCGGCAAAGTAGTGTTTTTTCGACTAGTTCTTACTGCGCTGCGACCACTTTGATTTCGACCTTCCAATGCGGATCGGCCAGTTTAGCTGCTACGGTAGTGCGTGCCGGTGCTGCGCCTTCAACCAACCAGGCATCCCATACCTGGTTCATCGCGGCATAATCGGCCATATCAGCCAGAAAAATCGTGACGTCGACCAGCTTGCGTTTATGACTAAAGCAACGCTCCAGCAGGGCGTCAATCTGAGACAGCACATTTTCGGTTTGGCTTTTAATATCGGTTGCCGTGGTATCCGGCACCATGCCAGCGCAAAAGATCAGGCCATTGGTAATAACGGCTTCTGAATAACGGACTGTAGGATCAATATGTTGGATGCTCATCTTTATTGCTACCTTAGCCGGGAAAAGAGTAATGATAGGCTAACGCGCTTTATTGAAAACTGCCAGTTGCGGACATAAAAAAGGGCGTACTGTCATGCGAAGCAGTACGCCAAGCCGTGGTTAGGAAATTGAACAGGCCCTAGTTTTTAGCGGTTTTTACATTATTAAATAAGTCGTAGGCAGCCATAGCCGGCAGCCGTTGCTGGATTTGGCTTTCCAGTTGATCCAGTTGCTGCACTTGCTGGCACATGGCTTCACCACGCTGCTCCAGCACACTGGCTTTGGCCTGCATATTTTGCTCTAACTGTTCGCCAAACTTTTCCATGCGCTGGCCAAAGGCTTCCATTCGCTGCTCGAACGTGCCCTGGCCGCTGACCATGGCTTTGCCAATTTGCAGCATAATATTGCCCATGCTTTCTTCGACCAGACTTTCTATCGCGGCATCAAATTCCGGGCCAAAGGCCTGATCGAGTGTCGATAAGGCACTACCACGTACCTCTAACTGTTCGCCGCGGCGCACAATAATCTCGTCGGTGCTTTTTTGGATTTTAGCAAGCACATCACGCATCTGAGGGTGCTGTGCCAGCGATTGACCGGTCAGTTCGGTGAGTACCTGTTCAACGGCGGTACCTGCCAGTTGTAAGCCTGCCTGCACCAGTTCGACGGTGTTGATTGCCTGCTCGCGCACACCAGCCTGATATTGTTGCAGTAAAGCGCGACTTTCGGCATCGGTGCTTTGCTCTTTGCCGGCTAACCACAGCCGACCTTGCTGGTCGATGGTCCACAGTGGTTGTTGCTGCTGTTGTAATACCACCTGCGTTGGCGAAATTAGCAAATCGTGCTCAAGTTGAAATTGACAACTTTGCTCAGCGACAACGGGATGAGCGATGGCAACAGTGGCTGTAAAGAGTAACGCTTTCATTTTTAGATCCTTCTTGCTGTATTGACCCAATAAGCAGAGCAAAGGGGATGCCAAAATTTAACGTTATGATTTTAAATGATAAAATAATCTTGCGAGTGACAGGTTAAGAAAGTTTATTGTTGGATTGGCTAAAAAGTAGTGAGTTTAGCTAAGTAGTCGTCGCTGTCTTTAGAAAGAACTTATTCAGGCCGTCTGAGTTTTTAATTACTTTCTGGAATAACCAAGAGAGATCCATTCCTTTACCCGCTAGCATCTGGATGGCTAAAATGCCAATAATTAACTTAAGCAGGGTTTGTTATGCTGTTATCGTCACTGGTCGCTCAGGCCAGCCCGCTGTCTGAACAGCAGGTAAAACAATTACAGGGGCTGGTAAGCCAGCTTAATCCGATCCAGCAGGCCTGGGTTAGTGGCTATCTGGCGGCCAGTGCCCAATTGGCCGGTCAGAGTGTGGCAGTGGCTCCCTCCGCGGTAGCCGCACCTGCCGCTACCCTAACAGTGCTATATGGTTCACAAACAGGCAATGCCAAGCATGTTGCGGAAGACCTGGGCAAGGCCGCCAGTGGTAAAGGCTTTACGGTTAAGGTGCAGGACCTGGCCGAATATAAAGCGGCTAATCTAAAAAATGAGCGCTTTTTAGTGATTGTCACCTCGACCTATGGTGAGGGAGAGCCGCCGGAAAATGCCATCAGCTTTTATAACTTCCTGTTTAGTAAAAAAGCGCCACAGCTGCCAGAGCTGCGTTATGCGGTATTGGGCTTAGGCGATACCAGCTATGAATTTTTCTGCAAAACAGCACAGGATTTTGATCAGCGCCTCGCCGAATTAGGCGGCAAAGCTATTATTGCCCGGGCCGATCTGGATGTCGACTACGGCACCGCCGCCGCTAACTGGCAGCAGCAGCTAATCACTACCTTAGAGCCGGAATTTGCGCAGGCGCCGGCGTCAACGGCTGATGTTATTAGCTGGCCGGGTGTCAGCCAAACGGCGGCGGCACAGAGCAGTTACAGTAAACAACAGCCGTTTAGCGCTGAGCTGTATACCAATCAGAAGATCACTGGCCGTGATTCAAGCAAAGATGTGCGGCATATTGAGATTTCGCTGGCGGGCTCCGGGCTGCGTTATCAGCCAGGTGATGCGCTGGGGGTCTATTTCAGTAACGACCCACAGCTGGTAAAAGAATTGTTACTGCTTACCGGCATTGCCGCTAATACCCCGGTATTACTGGGGACAGAGCGACTGACCATAAGTGATGCCTTGACTGAACAGCTGGAGCTGACCCAGTCCTATCCCGCTTTCGTCGATAAATATGCTAAAGCCAGCGGCAGCGAAGTGTTACAAGCTTTAGTGGCCGATAAAACCGCGCTACGCAGTTACCTGAGCGAGCGGCAGATTATTGATATCGTGCGTGAGCATCCGGCGCTGATTAGCGCGCAGCAACTGGTCGATGCGCTACGTAAGCAGCAGCCACGCTTATATTCTATTGCGTCCTCGCAGGCCGAGGTCGAAGACGAAGTACATTTAACGGTGGGTGTAGTGCGTTATCAAGCCTATGGCAAACCGCATCTGGGTGGCGCGTCCGGCTTTTTAGCTGAGCGGTTAGCGGAAGGCGGCAGCATTAAGGTGTTTGTTGAAACCAATAACAACTTCCGCTTGCCGGAAAATGATGACACCCCGGTAATTATGATTGGCCCGGGCACTGGCATTGCGCCGTTCCGCGCCTTTTTACAAGAGCGGGATGCCCGTGCCGCCAGCGGTAAAAACTGGCTATTCTTTGGCAACCCACACTTTACGCAGGACTTCCTGTATCAGGTGGAGCTGCAGAATTACTTAAAGCAAGGCTTGCTAACCCGGCTCGACGTTGCCTTTAGCCGCGATACGGCGGAAAAAGTCTATGTGCAGCATAAGCTGCTGAAACATGGCGCTGAGGTCTGGCAATGGTTAGAGCAGGGTGCACACCTGTATATCTGTGGTGATGGCGCCCGGATGGCGAAAGACGTGCATCAGGCGTTGCTAACCATCGTGCAGCAGCAAGGTGGTAAAGATGAAAAGGCCGCGCAACAGTATTTAGATCAGTTACGGATAGCCAAACGCTATCAGAAGGATGTGTATTAATGAGTCAGTATCCTGTTAATCCGGAATTTGTCGCGCCGGGCAAGTTGTCGGACAACGAGCGCTTAAAGGCAGAAAGCGACCATTTACGTGGCACTATCACCAGCGACTTGCAGAATGAGATTACCGGTGGCTTTACCGGCGATAACTTTATGTTGATTCGTTTTCACGGCATGTACCAGCAGGATGATCGTGATATCCGCGCCGAGCGCGCGGCGCAAAAGCTGGAACCGCTGCACAATGTGATGCTGCGGGCGCGGATGCCCGGCGGCATTATTACACCAACGCAATGGCTGGCCATCGATAAGTTCGCGGCCGAGCACACCTTATATGGCAGTATCCGCCTGACCACCCGCCAGACTTTCCAGTTCCATGGCGTGTTAAAGCCGAATATTAAACCGATACATCAGCTCTTAAACAGCATTGGCATCGATTCGATTGCCACTGCCGGTGATGTTAACCGTAACGTGCTGTGTACCTCTAACCCGGTCGAGAGCGAATTGCATCAACAGGCGTATCAGTGGGCGATAAAGATCAGCGAACATTTGCTGCCGAAAACCCGCGCCTATGCTGAGATCTGGCTGGATGGGGAAAAAGTTGAAACCACCGAGACCGAGCCGGTGCTGGGTGATACTTACCTGCCACGTAAGTTTAAGACCACAGTAGTGATCCCGCCACACAATGATGTTGATGTGCATGCCAACGATCTGAACTTTGTTGCTATTGCCGAGCACGGCAAACTGATCGGCTTTAATGTGCTGGTGGGTGGCGGCCTGGCGATGACCTTTGGCGATACCTCGACTTATCCGCGCCGGGCGGAAGAGCTGGGCTTTATCAGCCTGGAGCATGTACTGAAAGTGGCCGAGCATGTGGTCACCGTACAGCGCGATTATGGTGATCGGGTGAATCGTAAAAACGCCAAAACCAAATACACCATCGATCGTATCGGCGTCGACAATTTCCGTAGCGAAGTAGAAAAGCGCGTTGGCGTGGCTTTTGAACCGGTGCGCCCTTATGCCTTTACCAGCCGCGGCGATCGCTTTGGCTGGGTCGAGGGCATTGATGGTAAACATCACCTGACGCTGTTTATCGAAAATGGCCGGGTGCTGGATTTCCCGGGCAAGCCATTAAAAACCGGCTTAGCGGAAATCGCGAAGATCCATCAGGGCGATTTGCGGATGACGGCAAACCAGAACCTGATTATTGCCGGCGTGCCGCTCGAGCAAAAAGCGCAAATCGAACAACTGGCACGTCAATACGGTTTGCTGGATGACAACCACAGTGAGCAGCGTAAAAACTCGATGGCCTGTGTGTCGTTCCCGACCTGCCCGCTGGCGATGGCGGAAGCGGAGCGTTACCTGCCTGAACTGGTGACGAAAGTTGAAGGCTTGCTTAGCAAAAACGGCGTTGCCGACGATCATATCGTGCTGCGGGTCACCGGTTGTCCGAATGGCTGTGGCCGTGCGATGCTGGCCGAGGTCGGCTTGGTTGGCCGGGCGCCGGGTAAATACAATGTCTATCTGGGGGGTAACAAAGTCGGTACCCGGATCCCGAAACTGTTTTTAGATAACGTTGCAGAAGCAGAGATTTTAGCTCAGCTTGACCAGCTTATCGGGCGTTGGGCCACCGAACGGCAGGCCGGCGAAGACTTTGGTGACTTTGTGATCCGCAGCGGTGTGGTCGCAGAAGTCAAAGTGTCAAAAACCGATTTTCACGCCTGAGCCGGAGTAAGCAGCATGGGGCAAGTACTGAATGATTACCGGCAGATCCTGCAGCAGAGCACTGCAGTGCAGCAAGCCTGGCTGGCGGAGCTTAATTCGCTGCTGGCGCCTCTGTCGGCGGCTGAGCGGGTGGCCTGGGCGCTGCGTCATTTACCGCAGCAACCGATGCTCAGCTCCAGTTTTGGCATTCAGGCCGCGGTGATGCTGCATCTGGTCAGCGTGCAAAAACCGGATATTCCGGTAGTGCTGACCGACACCGGCTATTTATTTCCGGAAACCTATCAGTTTATTGATCAGCTGACTGAGCGACTGGGACTGAACTTGCAGGTTTATCGCGCTGCGCTCAGTCCACAGTGGCAGGAAGCCCGCTATGGCCAGCTCTGGTTAAGCGCTGAGGGTATCAAGCAATATAATCAGCTTAATAAAGTCGAGCCCATGCAGCGAGCGCTTCGCGAGCTAAAAGTGGGCACCTGGTTTACCGGCTTGCGCCGCAGCCAGAGCAGCACCCGTGCCGATAAAGCCATAGTGGAAATCAGCCGCGGGGTGGTTAAGGTGCAGCCTATTATCGACTGGAGCAATAAGGACGTCTTTTACTACTTAAAACAGCATAACCTGCCTTACCATCCGTTGTGGGAGCAGGGCTATCTGTCGGTTGGTGATACCCATTCTACTGCGAAATTTGAACCGGGCATGAGTGAGGAGGATACCCGCTTTAATGGCTTTGGCCGCGAATGCGGTTTGCATATCGACGGTGATGGTATTTGATTAGATAAAGCATCGCCGGTATCTGCTAAACTCCCAACATTCGGTCACCAAGTTAACTGTCGCTACTTTTGTTGCAAATGTGAATTTTTTTGTCTACATTTTTGATGGCTTTCTATAGTCGGAATAACAGATGGAGAATGTTATGAAAATAGAAAATCGAGACGCAGTAGATACTCATATTAGCCCTAGCCAAGGAGGTGCAGTATGAAGCGCGTGTTCGGAATTCTGATTTTATTGACCGCCCTATTTGCTGCTCCTGTGATGGCTAATCAGTGCCTTAACTACTTAAACTTCAATCAAGGTTTGTGTGGCAGTTATAGATATCATCCTATAAACGTTTATTTCCGCGATCAAAATGGTGTACAGCAAGAGTTGACGGTGCATCGTATATACAATAGTAGTGGCGTACCTGTGCAGGCTGACCTAGATTTCAAAGTAAATTGTCTGGGCGGCTGTGGTTCGAATATTGAGTCCACCGTTAACACCGTGCTATGGGCATTCCGTGATGCTTACCTGAACAATAGATTCTACACTATAAGATATTGTGATCCTCTATATGAAGTTTGTTGTGACGGGTCCCAATGTATGGAGATTCTGTCAGAGCCCCAGTCAAAGTTTAACTCTAACGACAGTTTCCAAGTTGAAGAGTTAAGTGGTCGTAGAGGGACACGGAGGCCAATTGAAGAAAATATCCCCATCGCAGACTCGGCCTTGAACCTATATGACAGAGCCGTGCGAATAAGTAACAATGAAGCTGAGTTGAGACAGCAGGTTGTTGCGCAACAACAAGCCTCTATGAAATTTATGATGACAGTTAGTACCAGTGGTGGTCATAACGTCTGCGTTATCACCGGAGATGTTTGTGCGGCGCTAGATGGTTATGTTTCTGTTTCAGATAGTTTCTCAAGTGTTCAATTGGAACACAATTATGGTCCTAAGTTTAATACAGAACTGGATAGATGGTTAAGAGATTGGTTTAGTAATCAAACGCAACAGAAAACATGCACTCAAAGTATGAGTTGTGATGTTACAGGCAGATGCACTATAACTATGCGATGCTCGATTCGTTAGTAGGTTGCGAATTGCGAGGCTGAAATCACTTTTCAGTCTCGCATAGTTTTTGTCTGCTGATGCCTTTACCGGAGAGGCAAGGCTGCATTTACAACATAAGCATTTAAGTCAATTGTGGCATGAAGCGCTAAATCATCCGTGGCCAGAGCTCCGACAGTATGGCGCTGATTGGCTAACGCAGTATTTCGAAACGATTAACGTTGAGCCAGTACAGAAATTATCCACTGAGGCTATCGTTTCTGCAGAAGATCAGCCATAGTAAGCCTTATCTACAGTCATACACGTAATCGCTATGAAATGGTTGTTGGGGGCTTTGCTGCTAAGCGCGAGTCTGGTACTGAGGGCGGAAAGCCTGATCATGTACACCGAGCATTTTCCTCCTTATAGTTTTGAGCAGAATCAGCAAATTACTGGCCTTAACACTGAACTGGTGCGGCGTAGTTGTCAGATTGCCAAGATCCAGTGTGAGTTCCGCTTATTACCCTGGCTACGTGCTTACGAAGCAGCGCAAAATGATCCCAAAGCCGGTTTGTACTCCACCTCACGTAATCCATTGCGGGAAGACGCTTTTCAATGGGTTGGGCCGCTGGCCCATGCCAGTGCCAATATGTACTGGCTAAAATCCCGCCCTGATGCACCACCCCGTACCCTGGAGCAGGCAAAGCAGTATATCGTTGCTGTTGCCCGTGGCGATGTTTATGAGCTGTACCTGCAAAGTATGGGCTTTGAAGTCGATGTCAATTTATTGCGGTTTAATAGTAAATCCGATGCCGTATTGCCGTTTTTGCATGGTAAGGTTGACTTGCTGATTGCCTCGGAACTGATTCTGCCGGTATGGCTGGGCCAGCATCAGCAGCAACCCAGCGCAGTGGAAGCGGTAATCGATTTATCGGCCGTCGGGCATAATTATCTGGCATTACACCCACAACTGCCGTTGGAGCAGGTGCAGCGGTTACAACAAGCGCTGGACCAGTTAAAGGCCAGCGCTGAGTATCAGCAACTGATGCAACACTTTTTACAACCCAAGCCCGCCGTGATCCCCGCTCATCCGTAAAACGCCGCATGGCATTGGCGTCACGGCTTTGTCATGTTCTGGCGCTAAGTTAAGATTTTCTGCACTGTCAGGACATTGAAATTGCCAGCCTTAGCCCAAACCTCTGTGCTGGCTGACTAAGGCGAACTTTGCGACGCGCCGGTGGTCTGTTTTGGCGCTACGACGTATCAATCAAAGCTGAGTGTTATCAATTAAAACGATTAGTATGATTTGTTTTATTCGTTTTAAATGCTAGTGAGGCTTGGCTACACTGGCCAGCGTTGAAACATTAACTGTTTTATTAACTGTAAGGAGCAACACATGTCTTCATTAATCAATACCAAAATCAAGCCGTTTAAAGCCACTGCTTACCATCAGGGTAAATTTGTACCAGTAACTGACCAGGATTTATTAGGTAAGTGGACTGTTGTTTGCTTCTACCCGGCTGACTTCACTTTCGTTTGCCCAACAGAATTAGGCGACCTGGCTGACTTCTATGCTAAGTTCCAGGAAATCGGTGTTGAAGTGTACTCAGTATCAACTGACACCCACTTCACGCACAAAGCCTGGCATGATGCGTCAGAAACGATCAAGAAAATCAACTACCCAATGCTGGCTGACCCAACCGGCGCTATCACCCGCAACTTCGGCGTGATGATCGAAGAGGAAGGTCTGGCACTGCGTGGTACCTTCGTCATCAACCCAGAGGGTGTGATCAAGGTATGTGAAATCCATGACCTGGGTATTGGTCGTTCAGCTGCTGAGCTGTTCCGTAAAGTACAAGCTGCTCAGTACGTTGCTAACCACGACGGTGAAGTGTGCCCAGCTAAGTGGACTCCAGGTGAGAAGACGTTAGCGCCTTCTCTGGATCTGGTTGGTAAGATCTAAGTTTAATGCAACTTGCAGGCAACTGCAGTGTTGTAAGCTGATTACAGCCCCTCTGTGAAGCTGTAATCCAGCTTCACGCTGCCAAAGGAAACTTTGGTGTCTGGCCGGTGGAAACACCGGCCCGATCCTCCCTTGCCTTGCTGCGCCGCGACTTTCAGTTTTTAAGGACTTATTCTCTATGTTAGATACTAACCTGAAGCAACAATTACAAACCTATCTGCAAAACCTGAAAACCGAGGTTGAGCTGGTGGTATCTTTAGATGATAGCGCCAAAGCAGCCGAGGTAAATGAACTGGCAACTGAGATTGCCGAATTATCGAATTTAGTCACCTATCGTCGTGACGATAGTCAGGCCCAGCGTAAACCCGCTATGTTGGTGCGCTCTGTGGCCAAAAATACGCAAATTACCTTTGCCGGTGTTCCACTTGGCCATGAATTTACGTCGTTAGTACTGGCCTTACTGCATTCTGGTGGTCACCCGATCAAGATCGAAGCCGATCTGATCGAGCAAATTAAAAATATTAGCGGCAGTTTCCAGTTTGAGACCTATGTGTCATTAAGCTGCCAGACCTGTCCGGAAGTGGTACAGGCGCTGAATATTATGTCGGCGATTAACCCGAACATCACTAACGTGATGATTGACGGCGCCATGTTCCAGGACGAATTTGCAGCCAAAAATATTATGGCGGTGCCCTCGGTATACCTGAATGGTGAGCTGTTCTCTCAGGGGGCCATTACGCTGGAGAAAATTATCCAGAAAATTGACGTTAACGCCGAAAAACGTCAGGCCGAAGCACTGAAAAACAAAGCGGAATTCGATGTGTTAGTGGTCGGAGGTGGCCCTGCTGGCGCAGCGGCGTCAATCTATGCCGCCCGTAAAGGCTTAAATACCGGTATCGTCGCCGAGCGCTTTGGTGGCCAGGTGGCAGATACCGTCGGCATCGAGAACTTTATTTCGGTGCAGTACACCGAAGGTCCAAAACTGGTAGCCGGTTTAGAAGCCCATGTGCGTGAATACGATGTGGACATTATGAATAATCAGCGGGCGGTGAAGCTGCGCAAGACCGATAAGGTTGAACTGGAGCTGGCCAATGGTGCGGTACTGAAAAGTAAAACCCTGATTTTAAGCCCTGGCGCCCGCTGGCGCGAAATGAATGTTCCGGGTGAACAGGAATACCGTGGTAAAGGTGTCGCTTACTGTCCGCACTGTGACGGCCCGCTGTTTAAAGGCAAGAAAGTCGCCGTGATCGGTGGTGGTAACTCCGGTATTGAAGCGGCCATTGACCTGGCAGGTATCGTTGAGCACGTGACAGTGCTGGAGTTCGCCGCCGAGCTGCGGGCCGATGCGGTTCTGGTGAAAAAAGCCAACTCCATGGGCAATATCACCATTATCACCGAAGCCCAGACCACCGAAGTGACAGGTGACGGCACCCGGGTGAACGGTATTAACTATACCGATCGGAAAACCGGAGAAGCCAAACGGATTGAGCTGGCAGGTATTTTTGTGCAGATCGGTCTGGTACCTAATACTGAGTGGTTACGTGGTGCAGTGGAATTATCGCCGCGTGGTGAGATTATCGTGGATGAGCGTGGTCAAACCTCGATCCCTGGCGTCTTTGCCGCCGGTGATGCCACCACAGCGCCCTATAAGCAAATTATTATTGCGATGGGTGCCGGTGCTAATGCGTCTTTGGGCGCGTTCGATTACCTGATCCGTCACTAAGCAACTGTTTTACATAGCCTGGGATACTCTCTCATCCCTGTTTGGCGGCACCTTTGGTTGCCGCCTTTTTTATGGTGCGCCGGGCATGGCGCGCAGCGCCTTGACCGGCGCTATCTGCTGACTGTGGTGGTTAGCAGGTGACTTGGAGGTGAAAGTCCTCTACACACCCGGCAAGGGGAAGTGTTAGCCGAACGGCAAGGGGGTTCACCGCGAGGTGAAATCTGAAGGAAGCCGAAGGCAAAATGCTGGCCTGACGAACAGGAAGCGGTTTAGGCGTGGCAGCAGGGTGAGGTGGCCATTATCACTAAAGCCCAATACTTGCACGGAATGCTGCAACGTAAAGCCGACAGGCATAAGCAGGAAGGTCGCGCGAATTACCCCGGGAGGTCTGATGGTCTGCCAAAGTGCTACTGACATCGGAAGGTGTTGGGATGGGCCATCAGAAGTCAGCCGAGGCCGTAGTAGTGCTGAAAACCGACAGCATGAAGGGCTGAACATGTTTAACCGCGATTAGGACATTGGACCTCGATGTTGATTGATGATGCACAAGCGCAGGAAATTGCGGCCATGAATAGCAGATGCGAGCAGAACTCGCCGACGCTGCATTATGGTGCTGAAATTAACACGGCGGCCAATGAGCGAACGAAAGCGGAAGTACCGTTGACGATGGAAGCGGTGATAACCCGAGATAACCTGATGCTGGCGTATCAGCGAGTGGTGGAAAACAAGGGTGCAGCAGGGGTTGATAACCTGAGTGTATCGGAATTAAAGCCATGGTTGAGAGAACACTGGGCAAGCGTCAGAGAAACGCTGATAGCGGGTAGCTACCTGCCACGGCGGATACGCAAAGTGGACATTCCCAAGCCAAATGGCGGGACAAGAACGCTGGGCATACCGACGGTGGTCGACAGGCTTATCCAGCAGGCGATAGCACAAGCGCTCACGCCTTATGCAGAGCCGGGCTTCTCAACATCCAGCTATGGCTTCAGACCTCACCGCAATGCATGGCAGGCTGTGCGTCAAGCACAACAGTACATTCATAGCGGCAAGCGCTGGGTTGTGGATATGGATTTAGAGAAGTTCTTTGACCGGGTAGATCACGACATCCTGATGTCGAGATTAGCCCGAATCATCAAAGATGGCCGGTTACTCAAACTCATCCGCCGATATTTGGAAGCAGAGATGGTAGATGAGCAGGGTGTGTTAAAACGCGATAAGGGTATGCCACAAGGCGGACCACTGTCCCCACTGCTATCAAATATCTTGCTGGACGAACTGGACAAGGAACTTGAACGGCGCGGACACAGCTTCTGCCGCTATGCGGATGACTGCAATATCTATGTCAGTAGTCAAAAGGCAGGCGAGCAGGTACTTTGCAGCATCAGTGAATTCTTAGAGAAAACATTGAAGCTGCAGGTGAATGAGCAGAAGAGCGCGGTCGCTAGGCCCTGGGAGCGTAAGTTCCTGGGATACAGCTTCACCAAGCACCAGGTCGTGCGACTGAAAATTGCGCCAAGCAGCGTAAACAGGCTGAAAGATAAAATCAGAAGTCTGACTACGGGAAACGGCTCAAAGTCAGTGGCAAAGGTTATCAGTGAATTAACACCGGTGCTGCGAGGATGGATAAGCTACTTCCGCCTGACTGAAGTCAAAGGCGTGCTTGAGGAGCTGGATGGTTGGATACGGCGCAAACTACGTTGCTTGTTATGGCGACAATGGAAGCGACCTTACACCCGAGCCACAAAGCTAAAGAAAGCGGGTCTGGATGAAGTCAGGGCGTGGGTGTCAGCTTGTAATCAACGTGGAGCGTGGTGGAACTCGGGAGCCAGCCACATGAATCAGGCATACAAGAAAAGTCTGTTCCAGAAAGCTGGACTAGCATCACTGCTGGATTGCCACCGGCAGTTCCAGTGTTAACATGAACCGCCGTATGCGGAACCGCACGTACGGTGGTGTGAGAGGACGGCGGGAGTGATCCCGCCTCCTACTCGAT
>NZ_LZEJ01000026.1:0-44480 GCF_001704375.1 Alishewanella sp. HH-ZS
CAATTTGTGGGGATCCCTCAGGTAAAATAAACGAGTGTTTTCTAATCGCCTATTTTAGGCCTAACCTTGCATGATTAAATTTTATACGCTACGTTAATCGTTATTAAAATAACGCTTAAAAGAGGCGTGTATGAGTCGAACACTTACAACAAAAATTAGCGTTGCTGACTTAGACTTCGTAATTCAGTATTTGATCTTACTTTCACAGTCCAAGCGTGCATTTCAGTTAGATATTCCACTCTATAAGAGTCGTAACAGGATAAAGCTCTATGAATCAGCCATCCTGTTAGAAACAGCATTAATGGAAAAAAAGGATCAGGATTTTATTGATGCCATAGACCGTATATGTGTCGATATTGAAGGTATAGTTAAAAGCACTATACCAACAGAGGAGATACAAAAACTTAAAACCGCAATCAGACAAAAGCGTTATAAAAATAACGATTTTAATAGGCTATTGAATGAGTACAATAGTACTCAGTCGTTTTTAGCTGAGAGGCGTTTAAACTCGTAGTGCTGGTAGAGAGGCAGTGCAGGATAAATGCAATGACGAATTTTTAATAACTGCGGTGGTGTTTCAAAATCACTACATTAATTTTTGGGTAAGCGGATTAAATGGTTGATCTTACCTTTGCATGAGAGTGAGGCAAACCGGCATCTCATCGGATTATCTGGTTGGCACTCCAACCTACTGCTGATGCATGCTTCCCTCGCTAATTCCAGCAAGAACCCCACACGCCTTAACTTCCCGGTCATCGTTGCAACGCGCTCTTAGTGAAACGAGTTGTTTCTCAAGCGCCTGTAGAGCGGTTATCTGCGAGCGCACATGAGAGATGTGATCATCGAGCAAGGCATTGACAGCGGTACAGGACTGATGAGGGTCGTCCTGATAGCGCTTTAGTTCGTGAATTTCTGCCAGTGACAGATCCAGGATGCGGCAGCGACGAATAAAGGCCAGCCGCTCAACGTGTTTCTCGGTATAGACACGGTAACCGTTCTCCTGCCGACCAGGCGGCGGCAACAAGCCCTGCCGTTCGTAGAAGCGGATCGTCTGTGTATCTACCCCTACTGACTGTGCCAACTGACCAATACGCATCGGGTTCCTCCGCAACGGATTCTCTACGCTATTGACATTATAGCTACTATATAGTTTTAAATGAAAACCCGATCACATTCAAGTGGAGTCATATCATGAGTAAAAACTGCGGAGGCCCCTGTGGCGACCATGCAAGGCCTGCGGCGGATACCGATATGCAGGCCTCCTCCGATGCGTCGGGGGAATGGGTCAGTGTTTATGCCGTGCCGAAGATGGACTGTCCATCAGAAGAGCGCATGATTCGCCTGGCCCTGAACGGCGTTGAGGGGATTCGGGCGCTGTCCTTCGACTTGTCGAACCGCCGGCTGAAGGTCGTGCATGACGGCGAGGTCGAGCCCGTCACCTCGAAACTGAAGACCTTGGGGCTAGGCGCCTCGCTTCAGGAAACCGTCGCTGCAAATCCGGAGACCATCAAGGCCGCCGAGTTTTCGGCAGCTTCTGCTAAGCAAGAATCCGGGACCCTGCGCTGGTTGCTCGGCATCAATGCACTTCTGTTCGTGGTGGAAATGACTGCCGGTCTGATCGCCCGGTCCACCGGCCTGATTGGAGAATCCCTGGACAATTTTGCCGATGCGGCGGTGTACGGGCTTGCCCTTTATGCGGTTGGACATAGCGTGAAAATGCAGGTACGTGCCGCGCATCTTGCTGGTGTACTGCAACTGATCTTGGCTGTGGGCGTACTCATAGAGGTGGTGAGACGCTTTGTATTCGGTAGTGAGCCTGAATCGCTGGTGATGATGGCTATCGCATTCGTCGCATTGATTGCCAATACCAGTTGTCTGCTGCTCATATCCAAACATCGGGAGGGCGGGGCGCACATGAAGGCAAGCTGGATATTCTCGGCCAACGACGTGGTGATCAACCTGGGGGTCATCACCGCCGGCGCTCTGGTCGCGTGGACCGGGTCCAATTATCCGGATCTGATTATCGGCACCATCGCGGGGGTAATTGTACTTAACGGTGCTAGACGCATTCTGGCGCTCAAGGATTAAGCAATGTCCATTTTTGGCAAACATCTGTCACCGTACGCTCTGTTGTCCATCTCCGGCCTGCTGGCAGCGTCTGATCAGGCCGTAAAATGGCTGGTGCAACAATCAATGGCATATGGCGAGTCTATTTCAGTGACCTCATTCTTTAACTGGGTACACGTATGGAATACCGGTGCCGCATTCAGTCTTTTTGCGAATGGTGGAGGCTGGCAGCGCTACTTTTTTATCGGAATCGCGGTAGTGGTCTCGATTTTTCTGATCAAGCTGATCCTTGAAAATCGTCATAAAGGAGAAGCCATCGCTTACAGTCTTATCCTCGGTGGCGCCATGGGCAACCTGATTGACCGGGTCTTTCGCGGCTATGTTGTGGATTCCTTTGATTTCTATTGGCGAGACTGGCATTGGCCGGCCTTCAACCTGGCTGATATTGCAATTGTCCTCGGTGCCTTACTTTTAGTTTCCAGCAGCTTGTTGGGTAAAAAAGCAAACACCAATGCCGAGTCGGATGGATCTGACTGACACCTACGCCTATACAACACCATGACCGAACTTCCCGACAACATCCTTCACCTGCCGCAATACCAAGTACTGGGCTGCAAATCAACCGACGACGAAATGCACTTCCAGGTGGACGTGCCCGATCCCATCGCCTGCGAGGAATGCGGCGCGCATATGAAAGCCAGTTGGATTTTTTCTGCAAATGACGTTATCGCAAATGCAGGGGTGATTTTGGCCGGATTATTAGTCACCTGGACCGGGTCACGCTATCCGGATCTGGTAATAGGGTTCATCATTGGATTAGTTGTACTCAATGGTGCGCGCAGGATTTTACAGCTAAAAGCGTAGCTTGTTGTTAAGTCGCAATAGCGCTACCATAGCGCTAACTTACTGAGGGATTTATGTTAGGTCGTACATCAGGCTTATTATTACTGTTGCTGACTATGCTGAATCATGCCGTGATGGCCTGTGATGCGTTAGTTATGCATTTGCCCGATCATGCCCATACCTACACTGACCTGCAACATGAACACTGCCACTCAGATACCCTTTTCGACGTAAGCAGTGAGCAAGTCACTGCACATAACGTTGAACATAACTCTGAGCATGATACCGACGAACACAGTAATCATGCTCATGTCACCTGCTATATCGCTTTTTTTCAGGGCATGGAGGTGCTTAACTTCCGTGACAGCGTTATAGCCGCTACCCAACCAGGGTTAAACCTCATTAGCTATCGCCCACCGGTGCCGCCGCCAAATATCTGATCCTGCTTGTTTATCTTTTTTTATTAACGATTAACTTTCAGGAGCATACCCATGCGTATGACACTAATGCTGCCAGCAATACTGGCGGCGGTATTTTGCGCGCTTCCGCTACGTGCAGAGCCGCAAGCACTGACATTACAACAGGCAATAGATAAAACGCTGCAACACAACCCTCAGCTGCATCAGTATAAATTTACGCAACAGCGTCTGTTTGCAGAGCGTGATTTGCAAAGCCTTAAACCCGGTTATCAACTCGGTGTAGAGCTTGAGAATGTTGCGGGCACCGGAGAGGCCAGAGGGCTGGCCGGTGCTGAGCTGACAGTCGCCTTATCTTCCGTGATAGAGCTGGATAATAAAGCTCAGTGGCGCGCTGCGGTAGTAGACGCCAGGCTCAATACTCTTGAATGGCAGCAACAGGCGCAAACCCTGGATGTGCTGGCAGAGCTTACCCGCAATTATATTAATCTGCTGGCCAGCCAGCAGGAATTGACACTGACAGAAGAGGCCGTAGCGCTCTCAGAAGCCCTGCTGCAAAGCGCTGAAAAACGTGCCGCCAGCGGTGCCTTGTCAGATGCTGAAATCATGCGGGCAAAGGCGCAACTGGCTCAGGTTCAGATCGGGCGGGACGCCCTGTTGCAGCGCATTGAGCGGCAAAAAATAGCCATAGCACGTTTTTGGGGTGATACCAGCGCCAACTTTAACGTTGTGGCAGGTAACTTGTTTGCTTTTGGCCAAAGCCGCCCTTTTGCTGAGCTGTATCAGCGGCTGCAACAATCGCCGGCGTTAACCATTTTTGCCTCTGAACGTCGGTTAAAAGACGCTGAAGTGCGACTGGCACAAAGCCAGAATCGCGCCGATCTGAGTTGGCAGGTAGGGGTAAGACGCTATCAGGCCAGTGATGATACAGGCCTTACCTTTGGTATCTCAGTGCCGTTATTTGCTGAACGTCGCAATAGTGCAGCCATCGAAGCTGCGCTGGCAGAGCGAAACAATGTCGAGTATCGACAGCAGGATAGCTTACTGATCCTGCATGAACGCTTGTTTGATGCGTACTCGCAACGACAGCAATTTATTACCAGTCACCAACAGTTGGCGCAGTACGTGATCCCCAACCTGGAACAAGCGCTGGATCTTACGCGTGATGCATACCAGCGCGGGCGCTCAAATTATCAGGATTGGCTTAATGCCCAGCAAGAATTGTTGCAGGCAAAAAGACACTTACTGGAAACCGCCACTGCGGTGCTATTGAGCCAGGTGACGATTGAACAGCTTACCGCCGAGCCGGTAACGCAGTAACTGACAAGATTATTGCCCCGCTGCCGCACTTCATTAACTGTGCGACGTGGCAAACAGAACATACAGGAAGATAGCATTATGAAACCACATGTAACACTGGCAATGTTTATTGCAGCCTGGCTGATGCCGATGCATGTAATGGCCGCCAATGAGCAAGAACAAGCTCACGTCCATGCCAAAGAACAAGCGGTAAAGCCGCAATCTGACACTAAGAAAAATGAAGAGCACGAAGAACATGAAGAACACAATGAGCATGAAGGGCACGACGAAAACGACGAGCATGAACACAACGAAACCCTAAGCAGCCGCATTAGTGATGATATGGCTACGGCGGTTAATATTGTCACAGACCGTGCTGACAGCCAGCGATTACGCCAACATCAGGTGGTTTATGGCAAGCTTAGCGCTGATCCAAACCGCATCAGCCATGTTAATGCCCGTTTTCCCGGTATTCTTACCTCGGTGAAATTCTCACTGGGTGACAGCGTAAAAGCAGGCGATGTACTGGCCGTTGTCGAGTCAAATGAGAGCTTAAATACCTATGCCATTAAAGCACCAATTGACGGCGTTGTTATTCAGCGCAGCGCCAATGTTGGTGAAGTCGCACAGCAGCAGACGCTGTTCAGCATTGCTGATTTTGGCAGCCTGTGGGCCGATTTTCGCGTGTACCCGTCACAACAAGATGCTGTCGCGACAGGACAAAAAGTGGTCATTATGGCCGCTGACACTGAGATTAACGGCGTAATTGCGCATATCATCCCATCATTAACCCAGCCCTATCAACTGGCCAGAGTTAAGCTGGATAACCGTGACGGTAAACTGTCGTCCGGGCAATTGATCGAAGGTGCTGTGATAAGCGGTGAATTCAACGTTGAGCTTGCCGTTAAAAAGTCGGCCATTCAAATACTGGACAATAAAAGCGGAGTCTTCGTAAAAAACAATAGCGAATATGCCTTTACCCCATTACAGCTTGGCCGTAGCGACATGGATTATGTCGAAGTGATTGCCGGTTTAAAGCCCGGCCAGTTGTATGTCACTACAAATAGCTATCTGTTAAAAGCGGATATTGAGAAATCTGAAGCCGAGCACGCGCATTAAGGGGGCACTATGATTGAATCCATGTTGCGCCTGGCTATTGCGAGGCGGTATCTATTTTTAATGCTGACACTGTTGATTATTGCCATTGGTAGCTGGAGCTACCAACAGTTACCGATTGATGCAGTGCCGGATATTACTAACGTTCAGGTACAAATAAACACGGCGGCACCGGGTTATTCGCCACTTGAAGCAGAGCAGCGTATTACCTATCCGGTAGAAACTGCCCTGTATGGCTTACCCAATTTAAGTTATACCCGCTCATTGTCACGCTATGGCTTGTCACAGGTAACGGTGGTGTTTGAAGAAGGCACGGACATCTACTTTGCCCGCAATTTAATCAACACCCGGTTAGGCGCTATCAAGGATATGTTGCCTGAGGGCATAGAGCCTGAAATGGGCCCTATTTCAACCGGTCTTGGTGAAATCTTTATGTATACGGTGCAGGCCAAGCCGGGCGCGCTGCAACAAAATGGTTCACCTTACGATGCCATGGCACTGCGGGAAATCCAGGACTGGATAATAAAACCTCAGCTGGCACAGGTTAAAGGTGTGGTGGAGGTAAACAGTATTGGTGGCTACAACAAGCAATACCATGTGTTACCCGACCCACTGAAACTGCTTAATTATGGCCTGAGTATTAAGGATGTTGTACTGGCCCTGCAAGCCAACAATGACAACCGGGGTGCCGGTTATATTGAACGTGAGGGCATGCAACTGCTGGTACGCTCGCCCGGTCAGTTAACCTCTCTGGATGACATTGCTAATGTCATTATTACGCAATACGACACAATACCGGTAAAGCTGAGTGACGTTGCCGATGTTGCCATTGGCAAAGAGCTGCGAACCGGTGCGGCAACTCAGGATGGTAAAGAAGCTGTGCTGGGTACAGCCATGATGTTAATTGATGAAAACTCACGCACAGTGGCACGCGATGTCGCGCAAAAGCTGGAGCAGATCAAAAGCTCTCTGCCAGAGGGTATTATTGCTGAAGCCGTATATGATCGCACCACCTTAGTGGATAAAGCCATTGCAACCGTCAGTAAAAACCTGCTGGAAGGCGCATTACTGGTGATCGTAGTGTTGTTTATCCTGCTGGGCAACCTGCGGGCGGCGTTAATCACTGCGGCGGTGATCCCGCTATCAATGCTGATGACCATTACCGGCATGGTACAAGCCGGCGTTTCTGCCAACCTGATGAGCCTGGGTGCGCTGGATTTTGGCTTAATTGTTGATGGTACGGTGATTATTGTCGAGAATGCGGTTCGCCGCCTGGCGCAGGCACAGCACAACGGCCGTATCCAACCGCTAAAAGAGCGCTTAAATACGGTGTATCTGGCAACTGCAGAGGTTATCCGGCCCAGTTTGTTCGGTGTGGCCATTATTACTATCGTGTATATTCCTATTTTTTCGCTGACCGGTGTCGAAGGTAAAATGTTTCATCCTATGGCAGCGACTGTGATGATGGCCCTGTTATCCGCTATGGTGTTGTCGGTGACCATTGTGCCTGCCGCTGTGGCGGTGTTCTTAAATGGTAAAATCAGTGAAAAAGAAAGTGCGGTCATAAGAGGCGCTAAAACCCTGTACGCACCGCTATTAGCGCTGGCACTCAAATTTCGCTGGCTGGTGATTGGTTTGGCCAGTGCTCTGGTTGGTGTGTGTCTGTGGCTGGCCACCACCCTGGGATCGGAGTTTGTGCCTCAGCTTGATGAGGGCGATATCGCTTTACATGCCATGCGTATTCCGGGCACCGGCTTAGAACAAGCCGTTGCAATGCAGGAAATTCTGGAGCAGAAGATCAAAACCTTTGCTGAGGTTGATAAAGTGTTTGCCAGAATTGGTACCGCAGAAGTGGCGACCGATCCGATGCCACCCAATGTGGCTGACACCTTTGTGATATTAAAACCGCGCAGTGAATGGCCCAATCCGGATAAAACCAAAGCCCAATTGGTCGCTGAAATGGAGGCTGCTTTGGCGACATTGCCTGGCAATAACTATGAATTTACCCAACCTATTCAGATGCGTTTTAATGAACTGATTTCCGGTGTACGAGCTGATCTGGGTATTAAGGTATTTGGTGATGATTTAGATCAGCTGGTTACAAGCGCTAATCAAATTCTGCAAGCGGTCAACAAGGTGCAAGGTGCTGCGGATACTAAAGTGGAACAAGTCACTGGTTTGCCAACCTTGTCGGTGATCCCCAACCGAACCGCGCTTGCCCGTTACGGCTTGAATGTGGTTGAACTACAGGACTGGGTATCGGCGGCAATTGGTGGTACGTCGGCCGGTATTCTGTATGAAGGTGACAGACGCTTTGAGCTGATAGTGCGCTTGCCGGAAACCCTGCGTCGCGATCTGGACAAACTGGCAGTGTTACCGGTGCCATTGCCAAATGGGGACTTTGTGCCGTTGCAGGAAGTGGCTACCTTAGATTTATCGCCTGCGCCAGCACAAATTAGTCGTGAAAATGGCAAACGCCGGGTAGTGGTAACCGCGAATGTGCGTGGGCGAGACCTTGGTAGTTTTGTAGAAGAGGTAAAGGCCCAAATCAACCGCGACGTTGCATTACCAGCCGGTTACTGGCTGGATTATGGCGGTACTTTTGAGCAATTGGAGTCCGCCAGTCAGCGCCTAAGCATCGTGGTGCCTGTTACATTGCTGCTGATCTTAGGTATTCTGGTGATGGCTTTTGCGTCATTAAAAGATGCGCTGATTATCTTCAGCGGCGTGCCGTTGGCGCTCACCGGTGGCGTACTGGCGTTGTACTTGAGGGGTATGCCTTTATCAATCTCTGCCGGCATTGGCTTTATCGCCTTATCAGGTGTGGCGGTGCTGAACGGCCTGGTGATGCTGAGCTTTATTCGCGATCTCTGGCGTGAAAAAGGTGACTTGCTGCTTGCGATAACGGAAGGCGCGCTTACCCGGTTGCGCCCTGTGCTAATGACCGCTTTGGTCGCGAGCCTCGGTTTTGTGCCGATGGCGATTAATATTGGCACCGGTGCTGAAGTGCAGCGCCCGCTGGCGACAGTGGTGATTGGCGGTATTATTTCGTCAACCTTGCTGACATTGTTGGTATTGCCCGTGTTATATCATTGGGTGCACAAAAACGATAACCGCAAACAGCAAACGGAATAATCATTAACCTGCTTCGCTGCAGCATTGGGCTGCAGCGAAGAACGTTTTGGCAATAGTATGGGTGTTTATGCTAATACGATTAAAACGATAACCGCGTAAATAGTCAGGCGTATTAAGACGTCCCGCCAAATGGGGCTGTCAGCTAGCAAGGGTTGCAAGTCAGCTGGCAAGGGCACTGGCTTTAAAGCAGAGATATTCGCGCCTCCAGGATTTCCCCTTGGAACCCAACCAAATATAAAACCCGGAACCGTTGCTATCAAACGGACGATCTGACCAATAACCTCGCGATTATCATTGCGTTTAAGCCCAATTCGTAACATCTGCCAGTGCGTCGCTATGTGCGGTATAAAATATCTCTGCCCTAAAATATGCGCTCTTTCAAGAGACTTAAACGCATTGTCTAAATCATTGACTTGTTCAGCCTCCATGGCTGAGCGCATACTGATTTGGTACTCATGTTTAATTTTTTTATTCATTTACTATCACTAAGATAATGAGTCTGCGAAAGAAAAGAGCAATCCTCGATCGCTAAATAAGAGACGCGAAGCATATCACTGATTATTAAATTAAAGCTTAACTTAAGTGTACTCTTTAGAGACTACATACATTAGATAATGATAAGACATAGATTCTATTCTGCACTTTAATGTGCATTAAAGTGCAGATTTTTAGCTGGATCTGCGACAAAGTGCATACCTTGTCACTAACATAGTTAATTTCGATACTACTGTCACTACTTTAGCTAAACTTTACACTTCTGCAACACAGATAAGCTCTGAGCGCTGCTGAACAGCAGATAGTGACTAAAGTAAGTTCAAGCACATAGCAGTGTATTTTCAGGAGGGAATTTCAGGGTATCTCAGGAGAACAGGTGCCCAGCTCGCCGGCAGCGTCAGTAGCGTCGTGTTGCAATGCTGAAATGAGCTGCAAGTCAGCAAAAATGGCGGACTAACATTTCGCTGTGGTAAGCCGTGCGGCAGGTTGCAAGCCTGACCGCACTGCTCATAGTACTAATTTAGCTAAAACAGTGATTTAGTTGTCATTACAGCACCGCGTAGCAGCAAGGATTGACACTACACTACTTACTGCATGGCAGCATCACTGATGTGAGCGTAAACGCTGGCGCTGCCATCTTTATGCAGCAGCAGAATGTCGTACGGCATAAAGCGGCCTTCCACTTCCATACCCGGTGATCCAAGCGGCATCGCCGGTACACTCAGGCCAATTGCATCCGGGTGCGACTCAGCAAGAAATTTCCGGATGTATTTAGCAGGGATATGGCCTTCAAAGGCATATCCCTGCTCCGATACGGCGGTGTGACAGGAATAATACTGTGGCGTGATGCCATAGCGCTCTTTTATGCCGCTTAGATCATCATAGTCTTTCGTCTGTGCAACCACTCCCTGCTGTTCAAGGTGCGATACCCACTTTTTACAGCAACCGCAGCTTGGCGTTTTGTATACCGTGAGGGTTAGTGCTGCTGCACTGTCGGGCACAGCTGTAGTTTCCGGTTTAGCCGGGCCGGCGTCTTTACAGCCGGCCAGTAACGCAGTAGCTACCAACACAACCGCTGCCAGAGTTAGCTTCATAGTGATCTCCTGCTGTTGTCTTAGTGCGACCAGTGCACATGCACGATCTTCCAACCGGCGCCTGTATCTACCAGCACCAGCGTTTCTTTACTGATAACGTCAACCGGCTTGCCTTTATAGTCGCCAGTCAGTTGGCTACGGCTAACCGAATAGGCCACCTTGCCCAGCACCTTGGTCTGATGCTCCAGCGCTTCTACCTGTACCGCCGCCATAAATTTCATATCAGCCAGCATATGGTGGCTGGCATACTCGTCAGCCGAGCGCTCTACGCCATTACCTTCGACAATCAGCACGTCATCTGCCAGCATGGCGCGCACCGCTTTGGCATCGCCAGCGCGTAACGCCTGATGAAACGCTTTTACCGCCTGAGCGGCAGCGGTGCTTTCGCCGACGAACAAGGCCGGGGCGGCATGCTTTTCATTGCCGTGCGCCTGCACACTAACGGGGCATAGCAACGCCAGGCCCAGGCTGATGGCAGACAGCGTTTGAATTTTATTGCGAAACATATTAGGTATCCTGTTGTAATTATTAGAATAAAGCGGGCTTAATGGGCTAAGCCCACCACAGTGGTAAAGCTGCTACTGGTTGCCAGTACCAATAGCGCTAACAGCATTTCGATAAAAATAGACCGTGCCAGCAACCGGCTGTTCTGATGTTGCGCCAGCGCTTTGACCAGACTAAATTTGTGCCAGGCAGCCAGCAGTAACATGACCGCTACCAACATCAACTTAAACAACATTAAGCGGCCATAGTCGGTGACAAACAGCGCTGCAGGCGAATCGAGTAGCTGCAGTAAGATCAACACGCCACAGCTGATAAGCAGTACCAGCAGGTAGAGCGCAACCTGGCCAAACTGCCCCATCAGCGCCACCAGCCTGTCTGGTGCTAAGCGATAACAGCTTTGCCATAGCGGCAGCAACGCGCCTACCCAGGCCGAAATTGCCAGCACATGCAGCGTCAGTAACAGTGGCCACAGGCCTGCCAAACTGGCAACATGGCCGGTTTGGCTGAAACTGGCGGCCAGCAAAAACGCAGCCAGGCTAACTACCGCAATGCTCACTACCGCTTTGCCGCTGTGTTTAACGCGCCAGGCCCAAAGCCACAGCGCTGCATAACCGCATAACCATAAAAGCAGCTGGGTGCGCATTGCCGATTGCCAAACCATCTGTAGCATCAGCCTGTCGGCCATGCCAGCTACGCCTGTTTCGGCCAGCGCACCAGCCTGCAGCGGCAGATACAGTAACGCCAGCACCATACCTGCGGCCGACCACCCCAGTACAAGGCGTTTTAACCACAGCCGAAAGGCAAGGCTATCAGACTGTGGCTGAGCCAGCGCCGGCAACTGCAGCAAAAACGCCGCACCAATACTGCCGCTAACCGCTAAATAACTCAGCAGCTTGTGGGCGAATAAGGCTAATACCCAGGTATCGCTAAACATCGCCAATCTCCAGCCATCTAGTGCTGATGCGCGTGCGCGCTATCAGCTTTCCCCCCGGCGTCAGCGCTGGCGTGGAGCATAAAACTGAAATCACCTTTCATTTTATGACCGTCTTCGCCCAAACCTACCCAGTTAACCTGATAACTACCGATCTCCAGCACTGGCAACGGCCAGCTAAACTGCGTGGCGACAGCGGTGGGCGTAAAGCCAAAATCGACAGTGTTACCGTTATCGTGCAACAGCGTGACTTTCGTCAGCCGGATCGGGCCACTAAAGCTGATACTGAGTACATCCGGTGCCTGCATTAGCATGGCGTTATCCGCCGGCACCGAGCCGCTTTGTTTAACATGCGCCAGCACAGGCCCGGCAAACGCCAAACAGAGCAGAGTAAGCAGCGGGATTAATTTTTTCATGTTGATCACCTTATTTATTAACATCCAAATTGATTAAAACCCTGATCTATTAAAACCAGAACCGCACACCGGCAACCCAGGATGTTTCTGCTGTCGATGCATCCTGCAGGCGGGCAAAATCTGCCGTGTTACCATATTTGTTATGCCACTCTACCCCGACATAGGGTGCGAACTGGCGGGAGAATTCATAGCGTAGCCGAAGCCCGGCGCCCAGTGAAGACAGGCCTTTACCCAGCTGATTGACCTCATCGTCTTTGCCATAGGCTGTCAGCTCCGCCCGGGCCTGCAGGATCAGGCGCTGCGTTAACAGCAGCTCATATTCCGCTTCGGCACTTAACGCGGTGCGACCACCAGTGCCCAGATAAGCCGTGACATCCACTTCAAACCAGTACGGCGCCAAACCCTGCACACCCAATGCTAACCACTGCCGGTTGGTGCCATCGGCAACCTGATCCAGGCGCAGCCCAAGCTGACCATCCCAATAGGCTGCTATCGCGTGGCTCCATAACAGCTCGGTGCTGCTCTCTTCCAGCTTGCCGTCACTGACTTCAGCTTCGGTTTTCAGCACCAACCGATCATAGGTCGTACCATACCAGGCTTGCAGCTCCAGTTCGCCAGCTTCACTGTCGGCATTGTATTCCAGCCGATCGCCCAGCACGGACCACTGTGGATGTTCAACGCCGTGCTTTAAATGGCGTGAATCGGCCATGCCATAGGGCCCGTCAGTCAGGGTGTAGCCGTTGGAGTAGGCATGTGGATCGCGGGCATTAGCCGGCGCCTTACCGCCTTGCATCTGCATATCGGCATGGTTCATCGTGCTGTGATCCATACTGCTGTGATCCACGGCCTGCTCAGCGTGGCCCATTTTACTGTGGTCCATGCCGCTATGATCCATCTGACTGTGATCCATGTCACTAGGGTTCGTCTGGCTATGGTCAACCGCCTGCTCAGCGTGGTTCATCTTGCTATGATCCATTTTGCCGTGGTCCATTTTGCTGTGGTCCATGCCACTGTGCGTTGGTACCGGCGGTTTCTCAGTGGCGTTCTGCGCTGCCACGCCAGGGCTGAGCGCCACAGTACAGGCCAGCGCCAGCAGCGACAAGGTTAGCGTTACGTTGGCTGTTTTCATGACACCACCACTTCTCTGAACATACCCGCATCCATATGGAACAATAAATGACAATGCCAGGCCCAGCGCCCGACATCATGCGGCGTGGTTAAAAAGCTGATGCGCTGCGCCGGTTGCACCGGAATGGTATGGCGGCGTACCTGTACGGCACCGTTGTCACTTTCCAGATCACTCCACATACCGTGTAAATGCATCGGGTGGGTCATCATGGTGTCGTTTTGCAAGATCACCCGGATACGCTGATTGTGCTTCATATGCACCGGTGTGCTTTTACTAAACTCTAAGCCATCGAATGACCAGGTGTAGCGCTCCATATTGCCGGTCAGATGCAGCTCAATTTCCGCCTCCGGGCCGCCCGGCTCAATAATACCGTCCAGCGAATGTAAATCGGCCAGGGTCAGCGCGCGCCGCCCGGTATTGCGCAAACCAATGCCCGGATCGTCCAGGTTGGTTCTTGGCATATCCACCCGCATATCCACCGACGGGCCATACTCGGTGCTGGCATGACGCACAGTTGAACTGGCTTTGGCATAAGGCACCGCCGGGCCATGCTGACTGTGATCGATAGCCATAGCACCATGCTGGCTATGATCTTCCGCGCCATTGCCGTGCGCCATCGCGCTGTGGCCGTGGCTGTGGCTGTCGCTTGCGCCATGGTTCATATTGCCCATCATGTCAGCCATCGTCAGCCATTCCACCGGATCCAGCGCAGGCACCGGTGCATTTAAGCTCTCGGCCACGGCCAGGGTACCGCGGGCATAGCCACTGCGGTCCATGCTCTGGGCAAAAATGGTGTAGGCATCATTTTGCGGCGAGACGACAACATCATAGGTTTCGCCCGGGCCAAAGCGGAACTCATCTACCGTTACCGGGTGTACATTCTGGCCGTCAGCCTGCACCACAGTCATTTTCAGCTCGGGAATACGCACATCAAAAAAGCTGTTGCTGGAGCCATTGATAAAACGCAGCCGCACACGCTCACCGCGCTTAAATAGGCCGCGCCAGTTTGCCAGCGGCGAACTGCCATTCATTAAATACGTAAAAGTGGCCGCGGAGATATCCGCCAGATCGGTGGGGTTCATCCGCATTTGCTGCCACATCTGCCGTTTCGCCAGCGCCGCGTCCAGCCCTCTGTCAGTGATATCGCGCAGCATGTCCTGCACTGTTGGCTGATTAAAATTGTACAAATCACTTTGCACTTTTAATTTGCGAAACACCGTATGTGGATCTTCATCGGTCCAGTCTGACAGCTGCACCACATATTCGCGATCGGCGGCAATTACATCCTGCGCTTTGGGTTCAATGATCAGCGCGCCATACATGCCGGTCATTTCCTGAAAGCCACTGTGCGAGTGATACCAGTACGTGCCGCTTTGCTTTAACGTAAAACGATAGACAAAGGTTTCGCCGGGCATAATGCCTCTGAAGCTCATGCCGGGTACGCCGTCCATCTGGTAGGGTAAAATAATACCGTGCCAGTGAATTGAGCTGGGCACCGACAAGGTATTGGTTACCCGTATGGTCACGTCATCGCCTTCTCGCAAGCGTAAGGTCGGTGCCGGTATCGAACCGTTGATGGTGGTGGCTTTACGGACCACGCCGGTAAAATTTACCAGCGCTTCGCCGATGGTTAAATCAATCACGTTACCGCTGAGCTCAGTGGCATAGCCGGTAAAGGCATTATCTTTAAAGGCGCTACCCGCCCTGACGATATGCGGAAAAGTGGCCAGCACGCCGCCCACCGCCAGCCCCTGAACAAAACGGCGCCGTGAAACAGATAACGGCATCATGGTTTTGGCTTTTGTCATTTGGAACCTCCAATGCATTTTGTATGCTAAGCAGTGTAGTGTGCGAAACTGTCAGCAGCATGACCTGAACATGACAAAGTTGTAATCTTAGCGTCATGTTGCTGTTTGCTGCTTTATGGCGTAATACTGCCAGAGCTATGCCAGATCCATGTTTGGGGAGAACAAGGTGCGTTTGCTGATTGTAGAAGATGAACAAAAAACCGGTGACTATTTAAAGCAAGGCCTGAGCGAAGCCGGTTTTCAGGTGTCACTGGTCAGAAATGGCCTGGATGGCCATCATCTGGCGATGACAGAAGATTTCGATTTAATCATGCTGGATGTGATGCTGCCGGACGTCAGCGGCTTACGTATTGTTCAGGCGCTAAGAGAAAATCATAACCATACGCCGGTACTATTTCTGTCGGCCCGCGACAGCGTCGACGACAGGGTGAAAGGCCTGGAGCTTGGCGCCGACGACTACCTGATCAAACCCTTTGCTTTCTCAGAGGTGCTGGCAAGGGTCAGAACCCTGCTACGCCGTGGTCAGGCCGCACCGCAGTCAGAATTATTACAAGTTGCCGATTTACAACTGGATATTGCTAAGCGTAAAGCTAGTCGTAGCGGTGCCAAAATAGCGCTGAGTAATCAGGAACTTAGCTTGCTTGAACTGCTGATGCGCCGCCGTGGTGAAGTTCTGCCGCGCTCGTTAATCGCCTCGCAGGTGTGGGATATGAATTTTGACAGCGACACCAATGTGATTGACGTTGCTATTCGCCGCTTGCGCGGCAAAATTGATGACGGCTTTGCGGCAAAACTGATCCATACCGTGCGCGGTATGGGCTATAAACTGGACGATGAGCAAACTGATGCATAAAGCTGGCACACGCCCCCTGTCGATCACCGTTCGCGTGGTCCTTTTCGTCGCGCTGACTATTTCGATCTGCCTGTTCTTCGTGCAGCAATTGCTGCTTAGCTCCGTCGAACATCACTTTATCGAACAGGATGCCGACGAGTTAGCCGTGATCCTGCACGCGGTTGAGCACACGCTGACAGCCGGGCAGAACGGCCAGCAACAGCCGACACAGACACTGGCAAAAGCGGTATCGGGCCATCACGGTGTCTACTATCAGGTGATGGATAGCCAGAACCGCTTAGTCTACCGTAACGCCGACATTGACTTAAGCCTGCTGGCAGCCAATACCCCAGCGAACACCGACTATAATGCCAAAGCCATCCACAATTGGCAGCTGGACGGCAAAGCCTATCGCGGCGTGTTCAGCCGCCTTGCTACGACAGATCAACAGTATCAGGTGATTGCCGCTATTGATATCAGTTTTCATACCCATTTCTTGGCGCAGTTACAGCGCAGCCTGGGACTGATTTTACTCGGCTCTGCACTGCTCACCTTGCTGGCGGCCTGGCTGGCGGTGCATCAGGGGTTGAATCCACTCAGAGGCCTTAGCGAACAAATGCGTGATATTCAAACCAGTAAACTGGATATTCGCTTGTCCCCGGGCGAGGTCCCGACCGAACTGCGCCACATGGTGCAGTCTTTTAATCTGATGTTAGATCGGCTGGAGCAGGGGTTTACCAAGCTGTCGCACTTTAGTGCCGACATCGCCCACGAGCTGCGCACGCCGCTGACCAATATGATCACGCAAACGCAGGTCAGCTTATCGCGCGCGCGCAGCGCCGACGAGTACCAGAATCTGCTGTTCTCCAATCTGGAAGAGCTGGAGCGGCTGAATAAAATGATTAGCGATATGCTGTGGCTGGCCAAAAGTGACAATGGCCTGTTAACACTGCAAAAGCAGCCGCTGGAGCTAAAGCAGGAAGTGGCCGCAATTTTCAACTTTTTCGAAGCCTGGGCGGCAGAAAGTCAGGTTGGCCTTAGCTATCACGGTGCCAATATTATTGTGCAGGCAGATCGCACCTTGCTGCGCCACGCCCTGACCAATTTATTATCCAATGCGCTTAGGTATACCCCGCCCGGCGAAACCATTACCGTCAGCACCACCGCAGCAGCCGACAGCACCACCATCACGGTAGAAAACCCGGGCCAGCCGATCCCGCCACAGCATTTGCCGTTTTTATTCGATCGCTTCTATCGTGCTGACGCCTCGCGCCAACGCCAGATAGAAGGCTCGGGTTTGGGCCTAGCCATTACCAAAGCCATAGTCGATGCTCATCAGGGCCAGTTAAGCGTCGAATCAGATGCGCGCTCTACCCGCTTTAGCATCAGGCTTAAACTGGCGTGACGTCGGTTAAACTCACCGCGGTGCTATGCGGGTATTAGCCAAGTAACAGATACTCGTACCTAACAAGAAAACAATAGCTAGCATCGAATACAAATAAATTTTGAATGCTTTAGGTTGTTCCTTCCATTCCATGTGCTAATAAATCCTGTCTATAATTTTGATGTTAAGGTTAAAAAAATAACAAATTCAGAGATTAATCATACTGGAAACGCTTGAATATGTCGAAAAGTGAGTGTGAAATAATATTGTGTAGAGAAGTCCGTCTAATGCGTCTGACATAAGTCGCTAGCCTGATGGCACACTTTATTTAAATGAAACGTTATCATGCACGGTAAATTTCGGAATCACGCCACAATCAGCAAACACAATCCCTGCCTCTAATTGATCAAAAATCCAAAGTAGATGACCAACTCTTATTTTTTCCTCACCAGTATGCTTAAGTATGCCGACTATGTAATCCCGAAAACTCTTACCCAATCCAACCTCGTCCGCTTCACGCAGAGCTTGAGCTAACGCCTCTTCACTCAAAAACTTGTATGATTGAGATTTCAAATTCTCGTAGAACTGCCGGTCAGCACGCCATGTATTTAAGGTATGAAATAGATAAAGAATTACTGCTGCAAATACCAGTGATATAAGGATTTCGAACAACACGGGGCAATCCTCAGTTAATTATCCATTGTGAAAGAAAACAAAGTTTTTAGCTCTGCTCACTATTGCAGCTAGCCTAAGAAATTTCATCCAGCATGGCACCATACCAGGCTAGTAGTTGTTGATAACATGAAAAAGATTGCTCAAGTGCATACTCTCCATCGTTATTAATATCCACGATAGAAATTCGATATTGCTGGCCCACTCGGCCAACCCTTGGTAATAATAGTAGTGAAGGGCCAGCATCGCGCCATCTTAATAGCTGCTGTTTGAACTGCGACTCATTGACAAACCGGATATCCATAACAAACTCAGCAAGGAACGCTATTTATATTAAACGTAGTTAAATAACGTTGATATCGCAAGTGTTTTACTAGGAAGGCACTTATTGCACTTAAAATATCTAAATTTTCTGATGCTGCAAGGGCGTCCTGAACGTCAATACCTAAGTAAAGTTCTGCACTCTTAATCTTTTGTGGCTCAGTAAAAGCTAAATGGCACGAATGTCGGCTAATGGCGCAGGGTCGATTTTCACTATAAGCCGTCATTACAGTTTTCATAGGTAATGTCTGCTTTTGGCTCAGATACGATCTTCACTTTGAGCGATTATCGGAAGTTCAGCTTTTGTCTAATAATGTTAAAATGATGCTAGTTGTTTAAGAGAATCTACTTATGAAAACCATTGGAAAGCTGGCTAAAGAACTAGACATTAACGTAGAAACAGTCCGATTCTATGAACGTAAAGGGATTATCGTGCAGCCACCAAGACCTGATAATGGTTATCGTATATATGACAAAACTCACATCAATCAACTTAAATTCATATTAAAAGCTAAAGCTTTGGGCTTTACACTTGATGAAATCGCTTCACTCATGTCTATGAGTGGAAACTGCGCTGATGTCGAATCGATGGGGTTACACAAGCTTGAGCTGATCCGAGAAAAAATTGCCGATTTGCAACGGCTAGAACAAGTGATTCAAGATATGACAAATTCTTGCAAAGCCAATCAAGACCCCAATTCCTGTCCAATAATAAATTCGCTCAATTAGCTGTTGACTCCGTACCCATATACGGAGTTTAAACTACCTCAAAAGTAGAGGTAATTATGATTAATAAAATTCTAGATAAAGTAGGCTCCGGTGGAGTATGGTTAGCGGCACTTAGTTGTACAGGTTGCTTTCCCGCTTTAGGCTCTCTAGCATCAGCTCTAGGGCTAGGTTTCCTGTCACATTTTGAAGGAATAGCGGTTAACACTTTATTACCGTTATTTGCTGCGCTCGCTTTATTGGTCAACTCGTACAATTGGTATCAACATAAGCATGTGGCAAGAGGCATATTAAGTGTTATTGGCCCAATTGCTGTATTACTGACCCTTTATCCGTTGTGGCAATACGATTGGAGCACTTACTTATTTTACTTTGGGATCACATGGATGGTATTTATGTCAGTGTTGGATATCGTCAAGCCTGTTAAGGAACCCGTATGCAAGGTATAGAATTAGAGTCTAAGATTACTTGTCCCGAATGCGGGTTTAGTAAGGTCGAGACCATGCCAACAAACGCTTGCCAGTGGTATTACGAATGTGAAGGATGCAAAGCGCTGCTCAAGCCGTTAAAAGGTGACTGTTGCGTATATTGTTCTTACGGGACCGTTAAATGCCCTCCTATTCAAGAAGGAAGCAGTTGCTGCAACAAATCTTAATGTCTGCTTTTGGCACTTAGTGACGATTCAAAGAACAACTTGGTACTGAATTACTCGTTTAGCTTGTGATGAATATCGTCATATTCTGCGATCATCTTTGCCAAGCTATCAAACTTATCACCTTCAGGCGTGCCAGGCACAGCCTCAAGAATTTGCTCAATGGCTTCTAATGCAGCTTCATATTCTTGGTCGTTTTTTATAGCTGTGTTGATTGTCATCTTGTTACCTAATAATGCTCTGAGGGAGCGTATTGCATCCGTAATCACTCGGCAGCTTCAATGCTTACCACACGAGTTAAATTTCCTGCAGCAGAAATCTGCTCGTCAGTTAATGTCTGGTCACTATGCTTTGCCATGCTGATTTCAGGGCGATCTTTATACATTACACAAACCAAAATGTCCCCTAAGGAAAATCCTAGCTCAGCACTGAGAATATCAGGAATTCGGATAAGGTTGTCCTTGGTAATTTCAACGGTATAACTCATGGCGTCCCTTATGTGTATAAAGCACTCGCGGTTTGCTTTAGGTAGCTCGATTGGCATAGTTTGACCAAGAAAAAGGCCAATCAATTCGACTGGCCATTCCCGTGTTCCCGGTGGTCTGCAGGTTGCAGTGATATGCCAGGACCCTCAGCTGAAATACTATGCGCAATTACGCCTTAGATCAATTATGTGTGACTTTTTAGAACTTACTTGGCTACCGGTAAATCCGTCCATTTCGTTGTGTATTGCGGCGATAGCATCGCGTGCTTCAAAATCCATGCTTGCGATATACCCTGGCTCGCAATCTAGACTTTGCCGCCTGTTTTGGTATTGATGGTATCAATGACTGTCATCAGTGCTTTGCTCTGGTAAGTGGGAGGCTCAGGTTCGAACAAATCAACCTGGTGAATCACGCTACCTCGGATAAATCACACCTCAAAAGGCATTCATATCAGCGTCATCAGCATCGATAAGACAGCTGAGTACATATGAGTAGTCATTTCGCTGCTATCTTGACGTTCTTGATTGGCTGGTAAGTAAATCGAGGAAACTATTCAAGCGACTACCTACAGGATTTTAACCCTCTTGGGTTGTTCCCTGCAGTTCTAAAAAGTCAAGTAATAGGCGCTTTCGCTGCTCAGATGCCAACTTATGAAAAGCTAAAATCAGCTCAGCCATCTCATCGCATTCACAATATAAGTAAGCGACCGGAACGTCTAGTTGCTCGGCGATGTTTTTAGCCATATTAAAATCAGGCTGATGACGCCCTTTTTCATAGTTATTCATCCTTGCGCTGGCCGACTGTGAATCAAGACCAATACGACGTCCAAGCTCTGTCTGGCTGATAGCCTTTTTCTTCCTCGCAGCCTTAAGCCTAGAAGGAAAGCACGATTCGTATGCCAAGTGTGAAAATTCATATCAAAATTCGAATCCAAAGATTGTCTTAGGTTTTCATCCCCCCTTATACTAAGGAATCCTTTGGATTTATCTATTCCTCGATATCCAAAAAAAACCGGAGCAAGCGGTATGTCAGTTAAAAGCTTTATTATCGATACCATCAAAGCAAATGAGCTACATTCATTTACTTTGGACGAACTACGAAAACTCTATGCTACTCAAGGAGTAACAGAAACTTCAGTGAATATTGCTAAGGGGCTTTATAAAAATATTTGGAATCTGAAGAAGAGCGGCATGCTTGAGCTGGTGAAAGCAAAAGATCCAAAAGAAAATGTTTACGTCGTCACCCCATTAATGCAAAAACAGTATCTTCAAATGCCAGAGGAAAGTCATACAAGCTCCCTGCATCCCGAACCCATTGCTTTTCTTGAGTCATTAAATAAACGGCTAAACGCTTACAGCTCAGAATTGGCCACAACCAGCGCAGAAATCCAAGAGTATCAAGAACTATTAAATGCATTCCCAGAGCAAGGCGCAAAGTTAAATCGGAATTTTCAGGCAGCCAAAGAACGTGCATTTCAATTACGTGGTCGACTCCTTGCGGTTGAAAATATCATGAAGAGTCAGCATCAATGAGATTAAGACACTGGCAAGAAGAGTGCTCAACTCAGGCGTTTAAAGCCTTTAAAACCGGTCAAAAACATTTCATGGCATTAGCAACTCCTGCGGCCGGTAAAACGATTATGGCTGCTACACTTGCTAAATATCTGTTTTCTGAAAATATGATTGACTACGTAGTCTGCTTTGCCCCCTCCGTAGCCGTTCAAAAAAGCATAGAATCTACTTTTGCCAAAATCTTGGGCAGGCCAATGCATGGAAAGTTAGGCGCAGCCGGTGGCGTATTCACCTATCAATTTTTGACCACCAGTAAAAGTGCGGATTGGTCATTTTTACAAAGCAGCCGTGTGTTTGCCGTTTTCGATGAAATTCACCATTGTGGTGGTCATGATACCGAGTTATCAAATTCCTGGGGAAGGGAAATATTGACTAATATTAGCGATAACGTTAATTACATATTAGCTATGACAGGCACCCCATGGCGCACAGATCAAGCACCAATATCATTAGCGCGTTACATAAAGCCAGATTTCGCC
The DNA here is from genome assembly GCF_001704375.1 of Alishewanella sp. HH-ZS. Classification (NCBI taxonomy): domain Bacteria; kingdom Pseudomonadati; phylum Pseudomonadota; class Gammaproteobacteria; order Alteromonadales; family Alteromonadaceae; genus Alishewanella; species Alishewanella sp. HH-ZS. The sequence continues at coordinate 22,376 of NZ_LZEJ01000026.1, forward strand.
ATCCAGCTGGATTATGTCTATGGTTTGACTGAGGCGATTCAAGATAATGTCTGTCGTCTGCCTGAAATTACATTAATTGATAACGATAACCTGTCCGTAAATCAAAAAAACTACAGCTCACTTTGCATGGCGATGACTGAAGCGGATCTGCAATATAGCCGCATCCTTAACGACACGGAGGCGTTGCGTTATACGTTGTCCATCGCCGTAAAGAAATTGGCTGACGTCAGGCAGGAACACCCAGAAGCAGGTGGACTGGTGGTGGCGAGCTCTGTTGATGCAGCGATCCGTATCCAAGCACTATTAATCAGTGAGTTTGGTCAATCATCAGTATTAGTCTCTTATAAAGAAACTAACCCTCAAGAAATTATTGATAATTTTAGAACATCCAATACGCAGTGGATTGTCAGTGTTGCCATGGTGAGTGAAGGTACAGATATTCCCAGGCTGAGAGTATGCGCTCATTTAAGCACTGTTCGGACTGAGTTGTTCTATCGTCAAGTGCTTGGTCGCATTTTGAGGTTGATGGCCAATATCAAAAATCAGCAAGCCTATCTTATTACTTTTGCGGAGCCCGCCTTGACCGAGTTCACCAAACGATTGAAGGAAGATGTGCCTCAAATGATTGTAAAGTTTGATAAATTTGAGAGAAAATCTGCATCCGAAACACCATCAGCAGGAACGAAATCAGAAACTAAAGGCGATGCCAAAGCAGACGGTACAATCTCAGAAACGAACTGGCATTTTACAAAAACTGAACAAAATGAAAAAAGTCCTCCTGCGTCCTGGGTTCCATTTCAGTTAATTGGTCAATACCGGCAACAGGTCTTTTCTATATTCTGAGGTGCTCCTCTGAGTTTTAATTTCCCAGAATTTTGGGGTATTTGGTTAATTGCACTTAATCACAAGATGTTATTCCACTGTTATAAAGTTTACGCCCTTCTTCGGTTAGACCCCAGCTAGGGCTTCTTAGTTTTCCTGCCTGAACAACCAGTCCCTTCATTACAAGCCATTTTAATGCCCTTTTAACTGAAACAGAACTTTGACCACTTTCTTGACCAAGCAACTGCATCAGACGCACTAGCGCCGCTTAAAATAAACTCTGGAAAATAATTTTTCCAGACAATGTATTTTTGTCGTTTTTCCACAATTTTTTTCTTTTTCTGAAAAAGCTCTGTTAGTCTTAATTACAAAGGCTTTCCAGAGTTTTTCCAGATATGATTCTAAATAGTAATTGATGACCATGCGCTAGTGCGCCGGCATTAACAGGGCTGGCGCCTGCCTTTGTTTGGCCCGCTAGCCGAACTGACACGACATTTACCCTGCTTTTTATATCAGTTAGCAGCCTAACTGAAGTGGCCGGGCGGCCATAAAAAAATCCCCCCGCAGTGTCTGCCGGAGGGATCTTGTGCTGTGTTAACCGTGACTATTGCTTAGCCATCTTGCGCTGGAACTCTGCGATATCGGTCACGACTTGCTGATTCGGTAGTGTTGCGAACGGCTGCTCCCGGAAGCTGGTACCACGCATTTGCACCGATAAGCGGGCGGCCTGCGGGTTAAGCAGCGTTTGCTGGTAGAAATCCTGCACATCTTTTAAGGTTACCTGCTCCACAGCCGCAATCAGTTGCTGCTTGGAATCGAAGTCAAAGCGCTCGCGATACCAGTCACTGACTAAAGGTCCCATTTCTTCCTGCAGATTTTTTGGTGGCTCGTTCAGACTAATCAGCAAGCTTTGCTTTAAGGTGGCAAATTGCTCCGGCGTAACCTGTTGCAGGGTTTGCCAATACTGCTGTTTAAATTCCTCAAAGCGCTGCTGCATATCAGCCGGGCCCTTGACCGGGGTCTGAATATACAAACCAAAACCGGTGTAATCGTTCAGATCAATCGCCGTACCACCCACAGCGTAAGCTAATTGCTCTTCGGTACGAAGTTTGTCAAACGCCTGATTGGAGAAGTGCGAAGCCAGCACACTGGCCGCTGCCCGGCTTGCCATCCCTTTAACCGGATGCACATGCATATCCACTAAGGCCACGTCTGTGACATCAATATCACGCTGCAGTGTAATCACATCACCCGGCTTGGGTAACCAGAACGGGCTTTGCGTGTAAGGCGTTACGGTACGATCAGCCGGTAAGGCGGCCTGTAACTTACTGACCAGAGTTTGCACATCCTGCTTATCGTAATTACCAAAAGCAAACACCCGTACCTGATTTTGCTGCAGTGTACTGGCGATAAATTGCTGCAGATCTGCCGCCGTCATCGCCTGAGCTGTCGCAATTAACTGCTCCGGATTATAGCTGCCGCCACGATACAGGCTGTTAAAGGCCCAGAATGCCTGACGGAATGGTACCTGCCGGGTTTGGTTTGCCAGGCCACGCACATAGCGGTCAACCGCCTGCGCATAGCCGTCCGCCGTGATCTTCGGTGTTAAACCGGCTAATAACTGCTCCAGCAACAGCGGCTGCTTATCGGTAAAGCCGTCCAGGTTTAAAATCAGACCATTACCATCATTTAACCAAACATCCATGCCGGCAGCACTGGCTTCGGTGCGAAGTGCACTTTGCTCCAGGCTATACAAATCACGCCACAGCGCAAAGGCAACCCGGGCTTTAATATCCTGCTGTGCCGCCGGGCTGTTCAGCACGATATCCAGCCGGCCCTTAGGTTGGTCGGCAAACGCCTGGCTTGGATATAACCAGGCCTTAATGCCTTGCTGCTCGACAACCAGCTCAGGTTTTTGCTGCGTGCTACGGGCTTTGATGGCGAAGCTTTCCGGTAGTAAGCGGTTGACCATCGGCAGGTTCAACGCCACCAACGGTTGTTGCCAGGCGGCTTTTTCTTCGGCAGTGATATCAACGATTTTATATTTACCGACATGGCGTATCAGCTCACTGTCATGCGGCTCCTGCTTGCTGATATACCACACCCGCAGATTGGCCGGTGTCAGCTGGGTTAACACATCGTTGATGGCCTCTGCATCAAAACGTTCGTAAATATAGGGCGCTGCCACCACATGTTTTACCGGCAGCTTTAACATCGCGGCGGTTAAACCGGCAACGTAGCCAAAACCATCGGTTTTCTCAAGAAACTGGAACTGATTGGCCAGGCTGGTTTTGATCTCGTTATAGTATTTGCTATCGACACCCTGCTGCTTAATCAGATCCAGATACTGCATCACCACCGCTGTGATGGCTTCCCGCTGCTGCATACCGGCATCAGTCAGGTTCATATCTATCGCCAGGGTACCGTAGTTACCATAGAGATCCGGGGTCACCGACACATTAAAGCTGGAAACCAGGCCCGCCGCTTTTAGCTGAGCGGCGGCAGTACCCGGCATTTCAGAACGTAATAAATACGCAATAAATTCATTGGGTTTAACGGCATACTGATCGCTGTTGTCACGGATGGTAAAATCTAACCGCAGTTGTTTCACATCCTGATTTGGCACATAGTGAATGCGCTTCGCACCAAACAGACTATTATCCAGTTCTGCTGTTACCTTTGGGATCTCAATATCTTTATTAACGATTTCACCAAAATGCTTACGCGCCAGCAGCTCCATCTCAGCCAGTGGCAAATTACTAATCAGTGCCAGCTTCATATTATTGGCCGAGTAGTACTTATCAAAATAGGCCAGCATTTCATCATGCAGCTTGCTACCCGGCTTGTCGCTCAGACTTTCCAGGCTGCCCGCCAGAAAACGGTTTGACGGGTGCTCGCCAAACATCCGGCGCATCAGCTCAAACTGCGCCAGGAAATCCTGTTCACGGCGCATCGATTGCTCGGCATTGACGGCGTTGCGCTCTTTATCTGAATACTCAGGATAGAATTTCGGACTTTTAAAGAAGTCAGAAAAACGATCTAAGGCCTCATCAAAGGCCTGATTGTTGATCTGCAGCATATAGTTGGTGATATCAAGCCAGGTATAGGCATTGGCGGCACCGTTGTGCTGACTGACAAAGTTGCTGTATTCCGCCGGATCCGGGTAGCGTTCAGTACCCATAAACAGCATATGCTCCAGATAATGCGCCAGGCCCTGCTGTGTCATCGGGTCTTGCAACATGCCGGCACCGACACTCAGCGACACCGCTGAATTCTCAGTGGTTGGATCCGATACCAGGATCACCTCAATTTTATTCGGCAGGGTCAGGGTTTTATACTGGCGTTGATCGTTAGGGCTAACCAGAATCGCGGTAGCTTGTTGTTGCTCGACAACGGTTCCTTGTGACACCGGTTGTTGCTGAGCACAGCCAGTGATTACAGCTAAAGCTACTGCACTGACAATAAAGAGTTTTTTCATTTTGCGGATCCTTCTACCGAAAAAATGTAAAAAATACGTAGCCTGATACTAACGAAAACGCTAATAACACGCCAGTCTGAGCGGTAGCGGATTTGTAAGAAAATATGTCACAAGGGCGGCAGCGCTAAGCTGCAGGAGCACCATTGCCGTTCAGCAAGCCGTCCGGCAATGGTGTATCGAGGATGGAGGGGTGGTTAGAAACTTAAGCGTAAACCCAGTACCAACTGTCGTCCCGGCAGAGGCGCGTCTTCCTTAATAAAGGAGCTGTGCACAAAGCCCAGGCGATTGGTCAGGTTCTGTACCTTGGCAAAGGCCATCACTTCCTGTTGCTGCCAGTCGAAGTAATAGTTCAAGCCCGCTTCCAGTAGGGTGTAGCCCGCGGTCGCGCTTTCATTTTCGGCCAGCCGGTTTTGCTTACCATAGTGCGTCAGTCCAAGCTGCCCGCCCCAGCTATCTGCCCGATAAGCATACTCGGCGCCTAAACGGTAGGACGGAACCCGTGGTAAATAACCACCATCGCGTAAACGGGCGACCACGGTATCACCGATCAGCGTAACTTGATGTTCAGGGGTAATTTGCCAGCTAATACTGGCTTCCATACCATGTAAACGGGCATCTTGCTGCTGATATTGGTAAGCGGCAAAATCAGCAATCTCAAAACCAAGATTGGCTAAAAAGGCGTAATTATCTATTTGATTATAAAATAGATTAACATTAGTGCTGATATTGGCAAATTGCCCGCGCCAACCTAAATCAATGTTATTGGCCTGCTCAGCGCTGGCAAGCGCCGGATTATGCACAATTTGCGTCGCGCCGTTACTATTGCTCACCTCGTAGCCTACGCCAATCTCGTAAGAGCGGGTGCCGATATGAATGCCGTTAGCGTAGAGTTCATTGGCGGCAGGTGCTCGCTGAGCCTGGCTGTAAGATAAGGTCAGCTGCTGATTTGGCATAACATCGTAAACCGCGCCAAAAGACCAGCTAAACAAATTAAATTTTTGTTTTAGATCACGGCTGCCCAGGCTGTCGGTTAGCTCATAGGCCTGATGCGTGAGCTGCTCGTAGCGGCTACCAAATTCCAGCTTAATGACACCAAAGCGTTTTTCATGCAGCATAAAGAGGGCATGGCTGTCAGTATCAGTGTTTGGCGTAAAGGTTTCATCGCCTAAGGCCTGATAATCCCGCAAATTAGCATGATAACCAACAATACCGCGCCAGCTGTCTGCCAGTTCATAGGTTGCTGTAGTACGTAGCTCCAGAGCTTCACTTAAAAACTCAGTACCCGGCTCACCCTCTTCAAATTCAGCATGGTCATAATCGGTAAAGGCAATATCAGCAGTAAAACTTTGCCACAGGCTATTGAGCGGTCGGTATTCTGCTGCCAGAGCAACCCGCCGCTGATTAAGCTTAATATATTCACCTTCTTCCTCTTCTGCAGCAGGGCCTTCCGGTAAGCCGTATTCCGTTTTTATGATGCCATAGCTAACACCAACAAAGCCTTGCTCGGCAATATAGCTGGAGCCGATATTCAGCACCTGATGTTCCGACCAGGAGTTTTGCAAGCGCTTACTGCTATCCCCCTCATCGTTTTGATATAAAGGTACGCGATAGTCATTGCCTTTACGCACATTGCCATCAAGGTGCCAGGCAAACTGCTCTGCGCCATTATCATGGGCAAAGCTTAAACTACGATCACTGGCGGCAGTACCAAAACGGGTTTGCAGGATAGTGTCACTCTGTTGCGGAATTTGCTGTGGAATACGATTATCCACTACGTTAATCACACCACCTATGGCACCACTGCCATAGAGCAAAGTGGCAGGGCCACGTAGTACTTCGATTTGCTGTGCCGTTACTGCATCGGCGGTAATAGTATGATCCGGTCCCTCCCGCGACACATCGCCGGTGCCCATGCCGTTATGCACCACCTGCACCCGTGCACCATCCAGACCGCGAATTACCGGCCGCGAGGCCACCGGGCCATAATAATTGGCATGTACGCCCACTTCGTATTTTAGCGTTTCGCCAATACTGACGTCGGTGCGGCGCAGCAGCTCTTCACCGCTTAATACCGAAACCGGACCGGCCATTTCGACCACTTCGCGCTTTAAACCTGAAGCGCGCACTTCAATACGTTCCACTTTAGCAGCAGCCTCTGAAGCAATGGCCTCTGACTGCTCCGCATACGCAACCTGGCTATGTGCCAGCACCGTCACGACGGCTAACGAGATTTTGGCTAGTCTAAACATCACAATTTATTCACCTTCTAAGAGTTGCCGCATACTAAAGTGCAGCGCAATGCGCTGCAAGCTCTGTTCGATTAACACCAGAAAAACCAGGGCTATAAGCTTGTTAGCCGTGCAAGCTGGAGTAAGCGCTAATTTGCGCAAAGTGCTTGGCCCTGAACAATAATGTGATGATATCACATTATTGTTCAGCTCGCAGACCGTACTATGTTGCAACTATCCTCTGAAATCAGCCCTTCATCGCTAATTGAGATCACCTCGGCTCACCTTAGCAACCCTGGGAACGATTTAGATTATGTGGGTATGCAAGGTATTGATTTACCCAGCACGCAATTTCCTATGTTCTCAATTGAATTCAAGCATCAGGACAGCTTGCATCCCCACGATGCAGTTGCCCGGCTTGCAACAGGAGTAAAGATATGACTGCCGAATATCTGAGCCAACGCGCAGAGCAGCATGCCAGGCTGCTCGCCTCGCCAGACGAAGACTATATGAATGAAGAACAACTCGAATTTTTTAAAGGGTATTTACTCGATTTAAAACAACGCACTATGTTGCATGTCGATGAACTAAAACAGCAGCTTAGTAGCCCACCAGAGCTTAGTGATGAAGTTGATCGGGCGCAATATGAAGAAGAGTCGAGGCTTAGCCTGCGCATTATGGATCGCGAGCGTAAGCTATTACCAAAAATTGATCAGGCGCTAACGCGCATCGCCCGCAAGGAATTCGGTTACTGCCTGGAAACGGGTGAGCCTATTGGTTTGGCGCGCTTATTTATCAGGCCGGTCTCGGAATACTGCGCCGATATCAAACTACTGCACGAAGGCGCTGAGAAACATTTTTATGACGAATAACACCCGTTTACCGGTATTTTTACTGACTGGCTTTTTAGGCAGTGGCAAAACCACCTTATTAAACCAGCTGGTAAAACAGCCAGAGCTGGCCAGAACCCTGATTATTATTAATGAGTTTGGCACTGTCAGCCTGGATCATTTACTGGTCAGCCATGCCAGTGACGATACGATTATCGAATTGGCCAGTGGCTGCTTATGCTGCACCATCCGAGGCGATCTGGCTAAAACCTTGCGTGATATTCACTGGCGCTTCTCCCGCAAGGGCGAGCGCAGTTTCGATAGGGTGATTATTGAAACCACGGGCCTGGCTGAGCCAGCACCTATTATGCATACCCTGATGACGGATATTACCCTCGCCTCCAAATACCGGCTACAAGGTGTTATTTCCACACTCGACACCCTGCATGCTGCCGCAACCCTGGACCGGCATCCGGAATCACAAAAGCAGGTGGCAGTAGCAGATTTGTTGCTACTGACTAAAACCGATTTACAAGCTGAGCCAACACCAGAGCTGGCACAGCTTACTGCACGGTTAAAGCAGCTTAATCCGACCGCTCAGATCAGAACCATCCAGCAAGGCAACTTAGAACCACAAGCGCTGCTGAGTCTTGACCATATTGAGCCTCAGCAAAGCACTATCCCGCTGCGGCAATGGCTAAACAGTGCCGCCTTTTCACTGACCAGCCTGAGTGACACTGTGCCGGGGCAACTTGCCAGTCTCAGCGCGCCCAGTACCACGCTTGGCCAGAATGACCCCAACCGCCATAATGATCATATCAAGGCGCATTGCTTTACGCTGCCACAAGCCATTACGCCCGCTCGCTTGGATAGCTGGCTTAATATCCTGATGCAGTTAATGGGCTCGAATATGCTCAGGGTGAAGGGCATTGTTAATGTCGTGGGGCATTCCGGCCCTGTGGTGATCCATGGGGTGCAACATATCTTTCATCCGGCGGCCTTTTTAACTGCCTGGCCTGACGCTGACCGGCAAACCCGTTTGGTATTTATTACCTATGATATCGAGCGGGAAACACTGGCCAGAACCATAGAAACCTTTTTGCTTTAAGCCCAAGGCGGTGAAACAGCGTGTTTGCCGCTTCCCCCTCCCTATTAAGGAGCAATTTGATGGCAAGTGCTTTTCTTAAACAAATACAGCAAAAACATGCCGATCTCTTGATTCGGAATGGACAGCTGGTCACACCGGCCGGCATCATTCAGGCAGATCTGGCGGTGGTTGCTGGTAAGATAGCCGCTATCGGCGCCAGCGGCTGGACCTTTACCGAACAATTGGACGCCACTGGTCTGCACCTATTACCCGGCGCTATCGATACGCAGGTGCATTTTCGTGAACCGGGTTTAACCCATAAAGAAGATATTGCGCACGGCAGTAAAGGCGCTGTGTTGGGCGGCGTTACCGGCTTCTTCGAGATGCCGAATACCAATCCACTGACCTTGTCTGCCGCTTGCCTGCAAGCGAAACTCGATATCGCGGCCCAAAACAGCTACTGCAACTATGCCTTTTATATCGGTGGCAGCGCCGCAAATTTGGGGCAATTAGCCCAATTAGAGCAGCTACCGGGCTGTGCCGGTATTAAGGTATTTATGGGGAGCTCCTTTGGCGACTTACTGGCAGAGCAAGATGAACTCTTGTTAAGCATTTTACAGGATGGTAAGCGGCGGGTAGCGATCCATGCCGAGGATGAAGCGCGCTTAAGAGCACGCAAGCCGTTAACCGCTAATGATGTTCGTAATCATACAGTCTGGCGCGATAGCGAAAGTGCCTTCCTGGCCACACAACGAATTGTGGCACTGGCCCAGCAAGCCAGGCGCCCGCTGCATATCCTGCATGTGTCGACCGCGGAGGAAATGCAGTATCTGGCAGCCTTTAAACACTGGCTTACGGTGGAGACCACGCCTCATCATTTGTCACTGGTGGCACCGGATTGCTATCAGCAATTAGGCAGCCTGGCACAGATGAATCCGCCGGTACGGGAAGCCTGGCATCAAGCCGCGCTGTGGCAGGGGATCAGCGATGGCACTGTCGATATCCTCGGTAGCGATCATGCCCCCCATACACTGGCAGAGAAAGCCAGAAGCTATCCGGATTCTCCAAGCGGTATGACCGGGGTACAAACTCTGCTGCCGATAATGTTGAATCACGTTGCTGCCGGGCGCCTGAGTCTATTAAGATTGGTTGATTTAATCAGCAGCAATCCGGCACGGATCTTTGGTTTAATCGGCAAAGGCCGGCTAGCCGTGGGCTATGATGCCGATTTAACGCTGGTTGATTTAGCGGCACAACGTCAGATCGACAACAGCTGGATTGCCAGTAAAGTCGGTTGGACGCCCTATCATGGTACAAGAGTAACCGGCTGGCCTATTGCTACCCTAATTAACGGCAAACTGGTGATGCACAGTGATCAGGTGCAGGGGCAGCCGCAAGGGCAAGCCTTTCGTTTTGCAGAAACCTTTGAGCAGGAGTTTTGATGAAAAAACATTTTGTACTACCACTACTTAGTGCGGTTGTAATCATTGCCGGTTGCGGCAAAGCCCCCGAACCCAGCCTGTCGCAAAATGCCGATGGCCATCAAAGTACAGCACAGGTTGAATTTCAGGCTGAGCAGTTAAGCCGGCATATCCAACAACTGGCCAGTGATGCCTTTTTAGGCCGCCAGCCGGGTACCGAGGGCGAAACTCTTACCGTCGATTATCTGGTACAACAATTCCAACAACTGGGCTTACAAGCCGGTAATAATGACAGCTTTACTCAGGCTGTACCCTATATGCAGGTCACGAATATCGGTCAGCCGCAAGTCCGTTTAACCGGCAGTGCTAATGGCTGGCAACCGCAGGTAGGCACAGATATCGTGGTTAGCTCCCGTACCGGGCAAACAGAGGTAAATCTGAGTGCCAGCGATATTATGTTTGCCGGCTATGGCGTGGTTGCTCCCGAGTATCAATGGCATGATTTCGCGGCACTGGATGCCAAAGGTAAAACGGTTATCGTGCTGGTAAATGATCCAGGCTTTGCCAGTAAAGATCCCGCCTTATTTAAAGGCGAGGAGATGACCTACTATGGCCGCTGGACCTACAAATATGAAGAATGTGCCCGGCAACAAGCCGCAGCCTGTTTAATTGTGCACGATACCGCAGCTGCCGGTTATGGCTTTAATGTGGTGCAAAATATGATGCAGCGCGCCCAATTTGATTTAGCCAATAATCAAAGTGCCAAAACACCGGTGATCGGCTGGCTCTCTACTGAAGGTGCTGAGCAGTTATTCGCCAGCGCCGGTTTAGATTTTCAGGCGCTGAAGACCCGTGCCGCCCAACCAGGTTTTCAGGCGGTCGCCTTGGAAGGCCATCAGCTGAGTGCCAGCATCAAGCTAGATGTGCAGACCGGCCGCTCGAATAACGTGTTAGCTGCCTTACCCGGCAAAAGCCGTGCAGACGAATGGTTAGTGGTAACCGCGCATTGGGATCACCTCGGAGCCATTCCAAAAGAGGATGGGGCGCTAGCGATTTACAATGGCGCCATTGATAACGCCGGTGGGGTTGCCGCCTTGTTAGCTATCGCAGAGCAAGCCGTTGCTCAGGGCGGTTTTGAGCGCTCAGTGCTGTTTTTAGTGATCACGCTGGAAGAATCAGGCTTGCTCGGTACCAAGCACTATGTTGCCAATCCCACAGTGCCATTAGCACAGATTGTCGCTAACATTAATATCGATGCCCTACTCCCAGTGCCCGAAACCCGTGATATCTGGATCATCGGTTTAGGACAATCCGAGCTGGATGATGTTGTCAGATTTCAGGCCGCTAAGCAGCAACGGGTGGTGATAGGCAATCCTGAAGTTGAAAAAGGCTTTTTCTACCGTTCAGATCAGTTTGCTTTTGCCCAGGTCGGTATTCCAGGACTCTTTATGGGGCCGGGAACCGACAGCCTGCAGGGTGGAAAAGCGGTAGGTGAAGCGGCTTTGCAAGCCACTCAGGCGCGCTACCATACGCCGGATGATATCTTTACCCCGGATTGGGACTTTGGTGCCTTACTGCAAGACACTCAGCTGCATTATTTGGTACTGGAAGATCTAGCCAATAGCGGGCAATGGCCAAATTGGTCAACGCAAAGTGAGTTTTATCAGCTTGGACAGCAATTAAGACAAACAAGGCAGTAAGCACCTTCCCTTCAACGTCCCCTGCGGCTCACACCGAGTAGTTCCAGCACTGCGACAATTTGTCGCAGTGCTTTACCGCTAAATCTATCTATCATAACCCCATAGAAAACGGAGTTATTAGATGATTTTAGTCACCTAGGCGCCAACGGCAGCCAATACAAAAGTTGAAACAAAAGTAAAATAGTAATGCATTGTTGCCGGCGTCAGGGCTTCACCTGCTGCATTAACAAAGGGTACGCCCTGCGCCTGAGCAAACACCTTGGCATTCACACCAATAATCACATCAACAGGCAGACCTAAAAGAAAAGCCAAACAGACTCAATAACTAATCTAATTACCCTGTCTTTACTCACCCGCTATTACAAAGAGCTATACAAATCAATGTTGGCGGGATTAAAGCACTGGGCACTGAATTTATCTTACGGCAGCACAATAACCATATTCATCTGGCTGCCAACAAAACAACAAATGTCTACTATTGAACATTTGCTACAGCCAACCTATACTTGGCATAAGTCCCTTATCGCGACGAGGAGCTCCCCATGCGCCTTTCCATCGAAGTTACCCCGGCACAGCATCAGCGCCTGAAAGCCGCCGCAGCCCTGCAAGGCAAATCCATCAAGGACTATGTACTTGAGCGCACACTGCCTAATGGTGATGAAGAAAGCGCCCTGAAAGCGCTGGAAACCTTTCTGGCGCCGCGCATCCAGGCTGCCGAACAGGGTAAGTTTGCCACCCGCACGGTTGACGAGATTTTTGCCGAGGCTGAACGGGAAAAGGGTTAACAACAATGCTGCCCTATGTGCTTACCGCCGACGCAGAACAAGACCTGCTGGAAGTGGCACGCTATACCCTGGACCATTGGGGCAGCGACATGCTGAAACAGTACCGGGACGGCCTTAAAGAGGCCTTCCATGCCATTGCTACCAAAGCGCGACCAGGTAGATCTTTCTCAAGCACTTTCCCTCACCTTTTAGTGGCAAAATACCGATACCACTATATTTTTTATATACAGGGTGCATCCCCCAAACCAGTGATTATCGGTATCATCCATGAACGCCGGGATATTGTGACTCGGCTGAAAGAGCGATTGGGTTAAGATCGCCGTCAGAATGCTGACCGCTCAATGTTATGTCCCTAACAGTGTGAAGCGGAGTCCACCTAACTTAATTCATATCTGCTGCTCCAGTTCCCTTGGCAAAGTACTTATTCGATTATTGTTTATACATCAAAGCATAACGTTCAAATAGACGCACCGCCACTTTCAAATAGTCGAGCCTTCATTTTCATTTGGACAAGCCACTATTTTCAATTGAACGGCCAAATTAAATCAGCAGCGACAATCACTCAAAGTGACTTCAAAGGTTTAAGCAAATTAAAAGACGCCAACGGCGAGTGCTTTGCTGCCGGAGAGGTATTTTATGATGGTGAGCATGTCCTGTCATTTGGCGAGAGATTATTTGCAGTACCTATTCGCCTGCTCGTGCCAAGATTTAACATTGGCTATTAATCAATAAGGTGGATCTTGCTTTCATATTTGCAAGCGAATGGTTCGGTTATGCCTAGGGTTACTGCGTTACCTGTAGCAAGCGTTAACAGCAGATCGGTTCTATTTCCCGATCTTTTGTAGTTTTTCTCTAAATTGTATTTTATTTCTTTACCATCAACATTCATGGAGATTGTATCTTCGGCTTGTAGCCATTTAAATGTCACCATGTCGTTACTGTTCGGTATAGTCTGGCGGATAACCGCTGTATTGTCTTTTCTAAACTCCAAAGAAAAAAGTGAAGTACAGTTTACACTTGAGAAAACCATATCCGTTAGATTAACCGCTGCATCGATTCCCAGCTGCTGTTGAGCGGTAAGTAAGTTAGCGAGTGGGTTTATCAAATACAGGCCAATATTCGTTTTTTTGGTGTAGTAGTGATTCCTCACTCTGTTTTTAGCAATAAGATTAATATGGTAACCATGCTCGCCAATAGTGTCTAAAATCTTCACCAGCGGTCCATTATCATCTGAATCTCGGGAATAGATAATAAAACTCCCTAGTATTAGTATTGGAGGGTTACGATCTAAAACTTCCACTTCGAACTTTTGCTCTTTCAGAGACGTCACTATTTTGTCTATGTCTTCCTGTTCAATATCATAGGTGTGAAGATAGATCGTGTTGGTAGCGCAACCAGTCATCAATGTTATCAAGATCAGCAGCAGCCAAAGGGTGATGCATTGTAATTTTGCACATACGTTTGCGTTCATTATCGGCCTTGGCTAAAAAGTTATATGAGGATGGTGATGAGTCGATGAATTGTTGCAGCAATCTACATTTCAACGTTAATAACGTGAAACCCTCTGGATCTCAATCAAGAACGAAATCCAATTGTACCTTCACACCTTGATTAGGCAGCTCATCAGCAGCAGGTTGATAACGCCATTGTGCTAATGCTCGAATCGCCTCTTTTTCAAAAACACCCTCAGGTTGTGAGAGAATCACCTCGATTTGGCTAGTTGACCCATCCGCTTCTACATTAAAACGTAGCTGTACCATACCTTCAATGCGCTCTTGCGCGGCTTGAATTGGGTACCTTGGGTAAATACGTACAACAGGGCTTGGGCTATTGCTGGATAACGTGCCCGCCGTATCCGCTTGAACGGGCTGTTGCCAGAGCACAGATACCGCACACATGATGCTAAGTATTAATAACGCGGGGATTTTACTAGAACTATGCCGTTGTTTAAGTTGTTGCAGTCGCTCTTTCATAACGTAGACTGCTCCATATTGATTACAAAAAGGTTGAAGAGCCGCAGCTGAGCTTGGCATCGGCTGCATAGCCGCAAGCAACGCATTGGCATAGCAAGTTGCTGTGGAATTTGGGTAACGCTCAAGCACATACGCGTCACATGCCAGTTCCTGGTCAGCACGGTAACGACGATAAGCTAGCCATAGCAACGGATGAAACCAGAATAAGCAAAGTAATAAACTAGCCAGCAAATTAGCGTGTAAATCGCCTCGATGCCAATGTGCCAGTTCGTGCTGCAAAATAAGCTGCCGTTGGACGCGACTGAAACGTTGCTTGAAATCTGACGGTATAATCAGGCTAGGCCTAAGCACACCAAATATCGCTGGACCCAAGTGATGCTTACTAAAATAATAATTTAGATTTGAGTGTTGTACATGACGACATTGCCGCAGTTGTTTGTGTAATTGCCAAATACTAATGCCAAAGCCTAAAGTTACCAATATCACCCCTAGCAACCATAACCAGGTAAGCATGCTAAGCCAACCGGGAACTTGCAGGTTTTGCTGTAAATGTTGTGAACTTACTAGTAGGGTTTCAATCAAGGGTAGGCTGGCAGCTTGATGCCAGGTAAAACTTGGTAGCAGCGGCAACAGTAGCGCCACCGGTATAACCAACCAAAGCAAATAGCAACTACGGGCTCCCAATCTATTGAGTAACCATTTATGACTCAGCATTAAGGGGGGTAACACCAGTAATAGCAACAAGCTACTATGCCAAAGCCAGGACATCATGATTCATCCTCATACTTTTCTTGCTCTAATCTAGCGACCAGTTGTTTTAATTCTGCTAAATCAGTTGGGCTTAGCTCATGTTTGTGGGCAAAACTAGCAACCAGCGGAGCGATTCGACCAGCAAACAGTTTTTGTACAAAGTTGCCGCTGGCCTGTTGTTGATAATCCGTTTTTGCAATAAGCGGGCTATACAAATATGCTCGGCCTTGAGTTTCATAGGCCAGTGCGCCTTTATTGACTAGGCGGTTAAGCAGTGTTTTTACCGTTTTTTCATGCCATTCTTTTTGTTGCTGTAACTGCTGCACTATTTCGGCGGCGGAGCACGGCGAACGCTGCCAAATAACCTGCATTAAAGCCAGTTCAGCATTGCTGATGTCTAACATAGATGACCCTATAGATTACAACCGTAATCACCAAATGATTACACCTGTAATCTTAAAATGCAAGCATTATGTTCAATTTTATAAGTTACCATCCGTTAATTACTGCCTAAAAAAAATTCATTACGTTATAGCTTTACTCTGACTTTGTTAACACGTTACTGCATAGAGTCATCCCGAAATCTATTTGCTGTAGACATACCTCGTATTCGAGCCATAATTGCTACATTATAACATTACAGCATTTTGCAGGTTTTCATAGCATGTCACACTTACCCGTTACGGTATTATCTGGCTTTCTCGGCGCCGGTAAAACCACGTTACTAAACCATATTCTGCATAACCGCGATGGTCTGCGCATTGCGGTGATCGTTAATGATATGAGTGAAATCAATATTGATGCCGCCCAGGTTAATAAAGAAGTCAGCCTGAACCGTGCCGAAGAAAAGCTGGTCGAGATGAGCAATGGTTGTATTTGTTGCACCCTGCGCGAAGATTTATTGCTGGAAATTGGCAAACTGGCGCAAGAGGGGCGCTTTGACTATCTGGTGATTGAATCGACCGGGATTTCCGAGCCACTGCCGATTGCCGAAACCTTTACCTTTGAACATGAAGACGGCAGCCGGCTGTCAGACATCGCCCGGCTGGATACCATGGTGACCGTGGTGGATGCGGTTAACTTTTTAAAGGATTATCAGGAAGCCCGCGATCTGGCCAGTGCCGGGGAAAGCCTGGGTGAAGAGGATGAGCGCAGTATTGCCGATTTGCTGATTGAGCAGGTCGAATTTTGTGATGTGCTGGTGATCAGTAAAACCGATTTAGTCGATGCGGCGCAGCTGGCACAATTACAAGCCATCTTAAAATCGCTCAACCCCAGAGCCAAACAATTGCTAGCGGAACAGGGTAAGGTAGCGCTGTCGGAGATAATCAATACCGGCTTGTTTGACTTTGAGCAGGCAGCGCAGGCGCCGGGCTGGTTGCAGGAGCTACGCGGTGAACATACGCCAGAAACCGAAGAATATGGCATCAGTAGCTTTAGTTTTGTCGCGCGGCGGCCGTTTCATCCACAGCGCTTTTATGATTTTTTACATCAGGATTGGCCAACCGGCAAATTACTGCGCTCCAAAGGTTATTTTTGGTTAGCCAGTACCCCCGATTACGCCTGGCAATGGCATCAGGCCGGTGGCATTGCCCGCTATGGCATGGCCGGATTGTTCTGGCAAGCCGTGCCGCGCGACGAGTGGCCGGACGATGCCGAATCGCAGGCTGCAATTTTGGCGCAATTTCATGATCCCTTTGGCGATTGCCGGCAGGAACTGGTGTTTATTGGCCAGCAACTCGACCAGGCCGCCCTGCGACAGCAATTACAGGATGCGCCGGGTAAGGACGACTTTATCGCCGATCTGGCGTTACAACAACGCCCGGGTGCAGCAGCTACAGCAGGCTGATGTTGCACTGCTTAAAGGCAGTGGCTGGGAAAATATGGCCACCTATGCCATTAGCCATCGCTCGCCGGCACTGGCTGAACCACGCCTGCTACTGACACTGGATCCGGTTTGGCAAGACTGAGCACGTTAACCTGATTTTCATGATCCGCCTCGCTGAAAGCTCTATACTGGTCGCTCACTTGACCAGATAGGCAGCGCAGCATGTTTCTACGAAAGTTGGCAGTCTCGCTCTGTGTACTGCTAAGCATTATCCTGCTGCAGGCAGGCATGGCGTTTTGGGCGCAGCAAAATTCCGAGTTCCATACTGAACGCAACCGGGTTGCCAACCAGATGCTGGCGGAATTTATTTCGCTGAGGGCAGATAAACAGCGGCTAAAAGTCTGGCTGGCCGAATATCTGCTAACGGACGACGCCAATACCCAGTTTCGCGATACCCTGTTCAACCGGATGCAGCAGCAACTGAGCACTTTGGAGCAGCTGGCCATTCGCGATCAGCTGTATCACAGTCAGGAAGCAGACTTACAACACACTATGCAACAGGTTAAGGTGATTTCACTGTTGCAAACCAATCTGCAAACTCTGGAGCAGGCGCTGAAAACCCGCGAAATTGCCCGCTACAAAGATGATGCCGAACGTTGGACAGCGCTAATCAGTTTATTTGATAAAATCCAGGACACCGATTTGGCAGAATTGCTGCAACAAGCCATAGTCGGACAACGCCAGCGGGCCCAAAGCACCGAAAGCGATGCCCTGAGTGCAGTACAAAGTGTCAAACGCACCACCATTTTAATTAGTCTGCTGGGGTTGGTACTGGCGATTATGCTGGGTTTTTATCTGGCGCGCGCGCTAAGCCGGCCGCTGCAATCGTTACTGGATGGCACGAAACAGCTGCAGCAGGGGCATTTTGAATACCGCATTGCTGAGCAGGGCCCGGGCGAATTTGCTGAACTGGCGCGCCAGTTTAATCTGATGTCCGGCTATATTGCGGACTATGCCAAACGCGAAAAGCAAAGCCAGCTGGCGGCCGAGCAACTGGTTGCCGAACGCACCAGTCAGTTACAGCAGGCCCTGGACCAGTTACATCAGGCCGAGTACCGGCAAAAGCAACTGCTGGCGGACATTAGCCATGAGCTGAGAACACCGGCGACCAGTATTCAGGGCGAGGCCGAAATCAGCTTACGCGGTCAGCCGAAAAGCACCAGCGACTATCAGGACGCCTTTGGCCGGATCCTCAGTGCCAGTCAGCAACTTAGCCGCCGGATTGACGACTTACTGCTGCTGGCACGCGGTGAGGATCGCCTGCGTCAGGTACAGCTGCATACCAAACCGCTGGCACAGTTTATTCAGCAAAGTATCAGCACGATACAGCAATGGTTACCCGCCGCTGTGCCACTGCATACTGATATTTCAGGTCGTACGGCCG
Organism: Alishewanella sp. HH-ZS; assembly: GCF_001704375.1. Classification (NCBI taxonomy): domain Bacteria; kingdom Pseudomonadati; phylum Pseudomonadota; class Gammaproteobacteria; order Alteromonadales; family Alteromonadaceae; genus Alishewanella; species Alishewanella sp. HH-ZS. Next base: position 40,722 of record NZ_LZEJ01000026.1, read on the forward strand.
ACCCACTTTACCTGTTGGTCGATGACGAAAAGTTTTCTGCCGTGCTACGCATCATAGTCGATAACGCCCGGCAATATGCCAAAGACAGTCCGGCGCTGAGTCTGAAATTCTGTGCTACTGAGACCGAGTTACAGCTGACGCTGGCGGATCAGGGTATCGGGATCCAGCCGGATGAAATCGCCCAGGTCTTTGCCCGTCACTACCGCAGCGCTGCCGCCCGACAGGCCAGGCCGGATGGCCTGGGTATCGGCCTTTGTATTGCTAAAGATATTATGGAAGCTCATGATGGCAGTATCCGCCTGTCAGCGAACCAACCACGTGGTACCTGCGTAACGCTAACCTTACCGCTGTTTCCGGGAGTGAATGATGAAGATTCTGATCGTTGAAGATGATGATAAGGTTGCCGCTTTTCTGGCCCGCGGCCTGAAGGCTGAGGGCTATCTGACGCAGGTAATTACCAATGGTCGGGATGTGTTGGAGGCTGTACGTCAGTTCGAGCCGGATATTATCGTGCTGGATCGCATGCTGCCGCAGGTGGATGGCCTGACCCTGTGCCAGCAATTGCGCAGCCAGCAGGTTAATGCCCGCATCCTGATGCTATCGGCGTTATCGGAAGTTGAAGAGCGGGTAAAAGGTCTACGCTGTGGCGCAGATGACTACCTCGGCAAGCCGTTTCATTTCGAGGAATTATTAGCCCGGATTGAAAGTCTGGCCAAACGGGGCTTAAGCCCGGTACAAAGCCGTCAGCTGCAGGTTGCCGATTTATTGTTAGATTTAGACACTATGCGGGTGCAGCGGGCTGGCCGTGATTTACTGCTTACCGCCAAAGAGCTGGCGATCCTGGAGCTGCTGATGGCCAATAGCGGTAAAGTTTACAGCCGCGAGCGGATCCTGACCAATGTTTGGGGGCTGAACGAAGATCCGCTGACCAATATCGTGGATGTGTATATGGCCCGGCTGCGCAAAAAAGTGGACGAGCACCATCCGCAAAAACTGTTACACACCCGGCGCGGTCTGGGCTATTGCCTGCAGGCCGAGTAAACCTTAGGGCGTGTTGACGTTTGCTGTCACGGGCGGTGGTCTTTTGGGACGAAAAAAGGCTGGTAAGCAGAGGCGCCTTACCAGCCAAAAGCCATGATGGGAACTCAGGAGGGGATGTTGTTGCCTTTAGTTTGCGCTAAAAGGCAGGGAGGAATGATGTAACACGATCCGCAGCGCCCCCTGGTCATCTTTTTTAAAACCCCAGGTTTTGTCGACAGTGGTCACCTCGCCGGCCGCATTGGTCAGCATCACATGCCCCATCGTCAACGCCAGATCGCCGTTAATGTGCACCGCCGCATTGCGGAACTGATAACCTTGCCAGCCTTTCAGGGCAAAACCACTGTCATCAGCAAAGGCGCTGTTACCGCCGACAAAGTATGCCAGGGCGCCATCGTAGCTGGTGCGGAAAGTCTGCTCACCGCTGGCCAGCGTCGGTTTAAACAATACCGAGCCCAGGTTATAGCCATAAGCCGCATCCAGTACCTCGCGAGCCCGACTGGTCGCCTGGTCGCGACCACCTTGCTGATAAGCCTGACTAATACTGATCAGCGCCTCACCCCAGGCCTGCTGTGCGGCCTGCAGTTCAGCTTCGGTAATGACGTTTTTATAACCGGGTGCCGCCTGCACTGCGGCGGCCAGTAAAAAACTGGCAGTAAAGAATGATAATTTTGCTGTTTTCATCGTTTTACCTTTTTAGTCAGGCCCGACTCCGCAGGCACCAAGTTTGTTGTTAACTGCTGTGCATATTAAAGCGCTGCGATGAACAAAACGGTCTGACTAAGATGAAAAAGCCACAGTGTTTAGATTAAATTAACCTGAAAATCCAGCGATGCTTGTGCAAATGAAATCCGGCAAAGGCTGACAACAGCGTAACTGTTAGGATAAAGCGCAAATCGGCATAGGGGCAGTCAGTGTAACTGACTGGCCCCTGCCACACCACCCGGCATGCGGGTCCGCACCGGGCGGTTCGAGAAGTTGAGGTCAGGAGAGTCGCACCAAGCCTTGCCTGTCGAAGTAGCTTATCGTCAGTACCGTATGGAGTAACATCTGGCTGTTTCGCCACCAGCTGCGGCAGTTTCCGGCAATCCGTTTGGCGACACTCTCTGAGCCGCCAAGCTTGCGCACCATGTCATAGGCGCGTTTGCCATGCCGCCACTGCTTTAGCTGTATAGCCCTCAGACGATGTCTTATCCATTCATCTAACCTCTGCCAGATGTAAGGCGTTTGGGATAACCCGAAGTAGCCTTTCCATCCCAGCATATAGCGACGTAACCCAGCAATGACTTCACTTAGGCTGCGCCCTGTCTGTCGGCGTGTTAACTGCTTTACCCGTGTTTTGAAACGCATCAGTGCCGCTTCAGATACCGCGCGTTTAACCTCGCCTCTTCGGGTTCGCCACAGGCTGTACCCTAAGAATTTACGACCAAACACACTGCCTACCGCACTTTTGCTTTCATTCACTTGCAAACGCAGCTTCCCATAAAGCCTGCGCAGCCACGCCATCACCCGCTCTCCTGCTTTCTGACTGCGGACATACACATTGCAGTCGTCTGCATAACGGGCGAACCGATAGCCGCGTTGCTCTAAGGCTTTATCAACCTCATCCAGTAGCACATTCGCCAACAACGGCGAGAGCGGTCCACCTTGTGGTGTGCCTTCTTGGCGCGTTATCACCACGCCATTAGCCATGATGCCGGCGTTCAGATAAGCCCGGATAAGATGCAGTACGCTTTTATCGTCCAGCCGTTTGCTCAGTCGGTCCATCAGAATGTCATGGTTCACCCGGTCAAAGAACTTCGACAAGTCAACATCAACGACTATCTGGTAGCCTTCCTGCACATAACGTTGCGCGGCTAATACCGCGCTCTGGGCCCTGGGCCCGTCTGCCAGGTCTGAAACCATAACTGTGCTCACTGAACTGTGGGTCCAGTTTCGGTTGCAGTACCTGAAGTAACGCTTGTTGGATGAGTCGGTCCGTCACCGTTGGGACACCCAGCTCGCGCTCGGTGCCATCACTCTTCGGGATACCGACCCGGCGTACCGGTTGTGGACGATAACTGCCGTTTAGCAGCTGCGCTTTGATAGCCGGCCACTGCACCTTAAGGTGCTCTGCCGTCTGTGCTATCGTCAGACCATCTACTCCGGCGCTACCTTTGTTCGCTTTAACGCGTTGCCACGCTAAGCGCATGTTCTCCCTCGCAAGCGCCTGCTCAAGCAAGCTTTGCCCTGTGTGTTTGAACTGTTGTTGCGGGAATACCGTTTCATCACGGGTAGGCATCAACAAGGTTTCACCTTGCTTTTGCTTACCTCGCTTCAACTCTTTGGACATCTGATGCATGACGTTATTCATCAACAACGCGTTTCACACTCCTTCTCGTTCGGCCCTTCGTGTTATCCACTACTACGGCCTCTGCTGACTTCTCGCTCCGTATCACTACGTCGCCCTTTCAGGCATGAGGCGAGATCTCCCCAGGTAAGAACGCATTCCTTCACTGCACAACCGCCGGATTTACGTCACAAAGCTTTGGCTACAAGAGCTTCGCAGAATTATGCCTGCTCGCCCTGCTCAGTCACGCCTCATATCCGATTCTTGTTCATCGGCTCGCAGTTTCGCTCCACGCTTCCTCCCCACAGTCCGTCGCCGTTCTGCAGTTGCGCTTCACTTCATTCGCTGTAGCCAGCTTATGGGAGGATTTGCACCTCCAAGAATGCGCCCAT
>NZ_LZEJ01000027.1:0-83375 GCF_001704375.1 Alishewanella sp. HH-ZS
TGGGCGCATTCTTGGAGGTGCAAGTCCTCCCATAAGCTGGCTACAGCGAATGAAGTGAAGCGCAACTGCAGAACGGTGACGGACTGTGGGAAGGAAGCGTGGAGCGAAACTGCGAGCCGATGAACAAGAATCGGATATGAGGCGTGACTGAGCAGGGCGAGCAGGCACAAAACTGCGATGCTCTTGTAGCCAAAGCTTTGTAACGTAAATCCGGCGGTTGTGCAGTGAAGGAATGCGTTCTTACCTGGGGAGATCTCGCCTGATGCCTGAAAGGGCGACGTAGTGATACGGAGCGAGAAGTCAGCAGAGGCCGTAGTAGTGGATAACACGAAGGGCCGAACGAGAAGGAGTGTGAAACGCGTTGTTGATGAATGACGTCATGCATCAGATGTCCAAAGTGCTGGAGCGAGGTAAGCAAAAGCAAGGTGAAGCCTTGTCGGTGCCTACCCGTGATGAAACGGTATTCCCGCAACAACAGTTCAAACACACAGGGCAAGGCCTGCTTGAGCAGGCGCTTGCGCGAGAGAACATGCGCTTAGCGTGGCAACGCGTTAAAGCGAACAAAGGTAGCGCCGGAGTAGACGGTCTGACGATAGCACAGACGGCAGAACACCTTAAGGTGCAGTGGCCGGCTATCAAAGCGCAGCTGCTAAACGGCAGTTATCGTCCACAACCGGTACGCCGGGTCGGTATCCCGAAGAGCGATGGCACCGAGCGCGAGCTGGGTGTTCCAACGGTGACGGACCGGCTCATCCAGCAAGCGTTACTTCAGGTACTGCAACCGAAACTGGACCCGCAATTCAGTGAGCACAGTTACGGTTTCAGACCCGGCAGACGGGCCCAGAGCGCGGTATTAGCGGCTCAGCGCTATGTGCAGGAGGGGTATCAGATAGTCGTTGATGTTGACTTGTCGAAGTTCTTTGACCGAGTGAACCATGACATCCTGATGGACCGACTGCGCAAACGGCTGGATGATAAAGGTGTACTGAGCCTTATCCGGGCTTATCTGAATGCCGGTATCATGGCTAATGGCGTGGTGATAACGCGTCAAGAAGGCACACCACAAGGTGGACCGCTCTCGCCGTTGTTGGCGAATGTGCTATTGGATGAGGTTGATAAAGCTTTAGAGCAACGCGGCTATCGATTCGCCCGTTATGCAGACGACTGCAATGTGTATGTTCGCAGTCAGAAAGCGGGAGAGCGAGTGATGGCGTGGCTGCGCAGGCTTTATGCGAAACTGCGTTTGCAAGTGAATGAAAGCAAAAGTGCGGTAGGCAGTGTGTTTGGCCGGAAATTCTTAGGGTACAGCCTGTGGCGAACCCGACGAGGTGAGGTTAAGCGCGCGGTATCAGAAGCTGCGCTGACGCGTTTCAAAGCACGGATAAAGCAGTTAACGCGCCGCCAGACAGGACGAAGCCTAAGTGATGTCATTACTGGGTTACGTAGCTATATGCTGGGTTGGAAAGGCTACTTCGGGTTATCCCAAACGCCCTACATCTGGCGAAGGCTAGATGAATGGATAAGACATCGTCTGAGAGCTATTCAGCTAAAGCAGTGGCGGCATGGTAAACGCGCCTATGACATGGTACGAAAGCTTGGTGGCTCAGAAAGTGTCGCCAAGAGGATAGCCGGAAACTGCCGAAGCTGGTGGCGAAACAGCCAGATGCTACTCCATACAGTACTGACGATAAGCTACTTTGACAAACAAGGACTTATAAGACTCTCATGACCTCAACTTCTCGAACCGCCCGGTGCGGACCCGCATGCCGGGTGGTGTGGCAGGGGCCAGTCAGTTACACTGACTGCCCCTATGCCAATATCTATTGTCGATTAAGCTTTTTTAAAGCGGCGACCGCCGGCCAAGCCTAACAGGCCTAAACCAAGTAATGCGATTGAGGCTGGTGCAGGAATCAACTCAACACGACCTGAACCACCGCTGCTGTAAAGACCGTTTGAACCAAAGGCAGCTTGGCTCCAAATAGAAATGTCAGACATACCGTTTTGGCGATCTAACGCTGCAACTACGTCTGGCAAACCACCGGTTACACTCAGCATGGCTTCAAAGAAACCACCACTTCCTGACAAGCTTTGCGCTCTTAAAATTGCACTATCAAAAGAGAAAGAAGCCCACAAAGTGCCGGTTTGAACGTTTGCAAACTGATTTCTAAAGTTTGAATTGGCGGAGTTGTTTACGACAGATGCAACAGCTGGTGATTGAAAATAAACATTTAACCAAGCTGAAGATGTATCGAAGATAAACTCACCAGGTGTCAAGCTAGCTACTTTTAAACCGCCAAAAGCAAAGGTCAGTGCGCATGACACCGCACCTTCGCAATATTGGTTAGCAAACTGCTGACGGCCATCGTTTAAAGATGTAAACACACCAATACCAGTCAGGTAAGCATTTGGTGTCATAATTGGAACGGCTGAGTTTGAAGTAATGGTTTGCTGTCCTTGGCTACCAACACCATAGGCAGTAGTTGAATACCACTGTTGGAAGTTAAAGTTACCTAACACACCGCCATTTGCGACTTCATCCCAAACCACACCACCAGCACTAACAGTTGCCGCACTGACATTAAAGCTTGCTACAGCCAGTGCCGCAGCACCGATAAAGCTCGTTACATATTTCATCTTCTGCTCCTTGATAAATCTTCAAATACGAAGTTTCCTAAGAATATGCTGGAATCGTGCCACTTTTTATGTTATTGTAAGTGTTTGTTTTTAATTGTTTTTTTTTGCTGGTTTGCAGGTGGTGAATTTGGTGGTGTAAAGAATGCTGACAGCCGTAGCTGTCAGCATTAAGTATTATAAAGAGGCGGATAACTGTTGTTGGCGAGCTTTATGTTCTGCAGATTCCGCGTTGACGCTGCGCAAAACTTCGCGAGCTTTGGCTTTATTGCCAGTTTGAATTAACGATTCAGCATAATTTAGCTGCACCTCAGGGTGGTTGGGACGCACAGCCAGGGACTTTTCGAACTGGGCGATCGCTTCCTTATGTTGGCCCTGTAACTTCAGGATCTTGCCGTACGTATCCAGGATATCCGGATGCTGTGGTAGCTTGCTTAAGGCTTTTTCAGCATAGGGCTGCGCTTTCTTGGCTTCACCACTGGCGGCCAGGATCCAGGCGTAATTATTTAAAATCAGCGGATTTTCTGGGTCACTCTGGAAAATATCAAAGTAAATTGCTTTCGCTTTTTCAATATCATCCTGTAGTACCAAGCTACCGTAAAAACTATAGACTCTTGGATCCTGTCCGTGTTTAGCAAAATGCTCCTCCAAAAAGCGTATTGCCCGCCGGAAGGACACATCTTTGGCCAGGGCTTCTGCTATGGCAATCGCTGTCACAGGATCAGGAGCGGCATTATAAGATTCCTGCAACGTTGCCAACCCCGGCGTGATCTGGCCATTTAATAGTTGTAGCCGGCCTCGCTGGAATTGCATTTGTGGACTGGCCGTCAGTTCTTTGGGTAACTGCTCGAAAGCGGTTAGCGCATTAGCATAATCACCTGATTCAGCCAGCAGCACAAAACGAATAAAACGCAGGTCGTTATTATTTGGCGTACGGCGCAATAAGTTATCGATAATCTGCAACGCGTCTTTATGTTTGTTACTTAAAGCCAGGGCATTGGCGTAGGCCAGAGCCGCCTGCTGATTCCGTTCATCCTGCTTGTACCAGCGCTCGGTGATCGCCAGAGTTTCCGGCAGTTTACGCTGCACAGCATAGGCGGTTGCCAGTGCGCTCATCACAAAAGGCGTCAACTGCTCAGGTTTGCTAAGCATCGGTTCCAGCAGTTTTACTACCGCATCGTGGTTATTCTCAAACTGATACACATTTACCAGCAAACCTAAAACAGCCGGATTATTAGGGAATTTTTGCTGTGTGCTGCGAATTAGCTCAACCACTTTTGCCGTATCTTGCTGCTGCGCCCGCTGCAAACCATATAAACCTAAAAGTGCCGGTACATACTCAGGTTGATTGGTCACTGCTTTGGTTAGCAGGTTGATGGCTTTAGCAGAGTCTTGTTGCTGCTGGGCAATAGCGGCCTGCAGATAATGTGTAAAAGGACTCTTCGCATCAGCCTGTTCTGCACTGGCTAATAAGGTACTGGCTTCATCCTGCTTACCGGTTAACAGTGCAGCAAGAGCTTTGAGGTTATAACCGGCGTTGGCGGTATCCGGTTGTGTTAGCCATTCATCAGCTAAGGCTGACGCTTTGTCAAACTGTTGCTGCCGGATATAGCTGGCTGCCAGTGTCAGGCGCGCATCGTGCCGCGACGGGTCCAGTAACAAAGCTTGCTCTAAATCGCGGATACCGGCAGTCATCTGCTCCGGGATCCCCAGGCGTAACTGCCCCAGTGTCGACAGATTGGCACTGCTCTGATTCAGGCCCGCTTCTTCAATCCGTTTTAAAATATCATTTGCTAGGGTCGTCTCACCGGCTTTTAACAGCTCAAAGGCGGTAACGGCAGCGAGGTTAACATCCTGCTCAGTCAGTTCAACATTGCCGATAGAGCCAGCAGCCTGGGTTAGCTCACCCGCCTGTAACTGCAGCGCAGTAAGCAAGCGCTGAGCCGGCGGATAAACACCCAGCTGGGATTGCACACTGGCCAGATGCGCCAGCGCCTGGGTATTTAATCCCAGTTGATGGTGGATAAGCCCCGCCATAATCCGACTGGCTGTGGTGTTAAAACGACTACCGATAGCTTTATCGATATGCTCCTTGGCTTTGTTGAAGTCTTTATTTTCAAAGGCTACCAGTGCTCGTAAATAGTTGGTTAAACCATGCTCCGGAGCGAAGCGCAGGATCTGATCAAGCTCTGCCTGAGCTTTGTCTAAACGCTGGGCTTTTAATTCCAGCTGTGCGACCGTTAAACGGGTGCGCAGGGCAGTCGGTACTTGTTGCAGGTATTGATAAAAGCCGGCCAGGGCCGCTTCGTCATCGCCCAGTGCCAGCGCCAGTTGCGCTTTGTAGTAGTTAATTTCGAGGATAGCAGGGCTGTCCGCAGCGGTTTGTTGCAGGGTCGCGAGGGCTTCGGCTGGCGCATTATTTTTAATCTGTAGCATCGCCCGGGCAAAAGCCTGAATATCCGGTTGCGTTGACTCAACCAGACTATCGAATAGGGGCATCGCATTGTCAGCTGTGCCCATTTCGATTTCGGTCAGGGCCCGGTATAGGGCTGCATACTGCTGCCGGCTTTCATTTAAGCGGGCATCGTCTTTAAACAAGCCCAATACCTGCTGGTAGTTTTCGGCCCGGAAACTGGCTTGCAGTAAATCCAGTGCGACTTCATTTAAATCAGCACCATTTTCCAGGGCTCGGGCCAGCTCTTTCTCAGCCGAAAAATAATCACCGCTTTGCATATAGAGGCGCCCCAGCAATAAGCGGTAGTCCGCATTATCCGGTGCTGCAGCGACGGCAGACTTCAGCTCGATAATGGCTTCACCCAGTTTTTGTTGTGCGGCAAAGCTGGTGCCGGCATTAAAATGCTCTTCGGCAGATTTGCCGCCGCAACCACTAAGCAACAGGCTTAGGGCGATAGCGGCTGACAGGCAGGTCTTTTTCATGTGAACATTCTCCATTGCTCAGGATAGCCTGGCCAACATAAAGCCGGGCCGCAGAGTTTAAGTTTAGAACAAGCGGTGACAGGTATGACGAATTACACAACATCATATTGCCCGACGCATGAAAATCAAGCATCATATTAAATAAAGCGTCAGCAGAATGCTAACCGGGTTAGCCGAGATGTTAGATTGCAAGCTTGGCCCAAGGTTATCTCAGGAGTTAAAGAGTGTCATGGATGGCAGTAAAACCGACATTTCAGTCCGCACTTACCCCCTGAACAATCTGCCGCTGTTGCAGCAACATTGGCAGGCTTTAGAGCAAAAAAGTCAGGCCTCGTTTTTCCTAAGCTGGCACTGGATCGGTTGCTGGCTCAGGGTGTTTAAACCCACCGCTATTGTTGTCGAAGCCAGGCTGCATGACGAGCTGCTAGGGCTGGGTATTCTTTGTCAGCAAACAAGCAGACGCCGGCTATTTCGGAAAGAGCAATTATTGCTGCAACAAACCGGGCAGCCGGCACAGGACCAAATCTGGATTGAATACAACGATTTTCTGCTCAGTGAGCTGGCTCCTGAAGCAACCCGGGCCGCGATGATTGCTTGTATTAGTGCCGAGCTAACCGATTGGGATGAATGGCAGATCAATGGCTTGCCACAGCAACAATGCCCGGCCTGGCTCAACGCCAGTGGTCTTTCTTACCGGCTTGGCTGGGAAGCGCCTTGTTATGCTGTGGATTTAGTGGCGCTCAGAGCCAGTGGCAAAAACTATCTGGATACCCTATCTGGCAACAGCCGGTATCAGATCCGCCGTGCGATCAAGGTCAGTGAACAGCAGGGTAAATTGCAATTGGAACAGCCCGATTCCCTTGAGCAGGCTCTGGGGTGGTGGCAGGCGATCAAACCCTGGCATCTGCAGCGGTTCGGCGCCAATCTCGATGGCAGTGGTTTTGCTAATCCGGATTTTCTGGCCTTTCATCAGACATTGATTGCTGATAACTGGCCACAGGGCTCGTTGGAACTGCACTGTTTAAAAGCTGGCGAGCAAGTTCTTGGTTACTTTTATAATTTTATCTATCGGCAGCGCGTCTATTTTTATCTGGCCGGGTTAGCACCTGTTGCAGATAAGCTGCAAAAGCCGGGGCTGGTTGGTCACAGTTTGCTGATCGCGCATTATGCCGCCAGGGGCTTAGATTGTTACGACTTTATGGCCGGAGAAGCCCGCTATAAGGCACAGTTGGGACGTAACACTGGCAAGCTATGCCAATTGATTTTACAACGGGATCGTATCAATCTGAGGCTGGAACAGCTGGCGCGGCGAATAAAAGGCGCGTTAAAGCGCTCCCTGCCTTATCGCAGCCGGGGTGCGGAGCAAGGATAGTCAGGAAAATGTCATGACACAGTTACAGCTTGAAATAGTACAAGCGTCAGACAGTGAAGCTGACGATTTAGTAACAGCGACGGCTAATGCCAGCCCTTATTTTTTAAGTGGCTGGCGCCGTGCGGTGCAAAAAGTTTATGGTCATCAGGCGGGCTGTCTGCTGGCCAGAGAACGTGCGTCAAAGCAAAGTATCGCTTTGTTACCCTACTCGGTATTTAAACGTCCGTTACAAAGGCCGCGCGTGATTTCACAGCCGTTTGCCGATTACAGCGGTGTACTGGCGATAAATAGCGAACTAAACCATTTGCTTGAGGCTAGTTTCCGGGCGCAGTTGGGGCAGAACGCTGTTGAATTGCGGCATTCAGCGCAGGAAATCAGCCCGCAGCCGGAACAATTGGCGAAAGTCAGGATGATAACCCAACTGCTTGCCGGGCAGGATGCCTTACTGGCCAGTTATAAGCCTAAACTACGTAGCCAGATAAAGAAGGCGACTAAAAATGGTCTGACTGCCGAGCTGAGTACCGATAGTAGCGCAATACAGGCGTTTTATCAGATTTATGCCAGCAATATGCGCCGGCTCGGTTCACCAGCGCACCATCCCGACTGGTTTCAGTACCTGCTTGAATATTATCCGCCAGGCAGTTTGCAGGTGGTATTGGTGCGCTTGGCAGAGCAAGTGACGGGTGCCGCCATTGTACTGATCAACGGTAATCAGGCAGTAATTCCATGGGCTTCCACTCTGGCTGAGTATAATCATTTAGCACCAAACATGCTGTTATACTGGACCATACAAAGCTATTTGGCAGATCGGGGGGTTACCACCTTTGATATGGGGCGCTCCACGCCGGGGGAAGGCACTTATCGCTTTAAGCAGCAATGGGGCGCGCAACCCTATGCCCTGGACTGGCAGTTACATCAGCCCGGCGCTGCAGAGGGGAGTGCCTTATTGCAAAGCGATAAGGCTACCAGTGGCACCCGAAAAGTTCTGGAACAGCTCTGGCGGTGTCTGCCGCAGAGCCTGGCAAATCAGCTGGGTGGGCAGTTGCGCGGGTATATTTCATTATGAGTTTGCAACTAGCTAAGCTGCAGCTAACGGAACGACAGCATGTCTAAGTTTGCCATATTTTTTATTCTGCTCTACGCCGGTGGTCTGTTGGCTGTGCTGGCCTATAACGGTGCCGCCGCCTTTTTCCTGTACCAAATCGTTTATATGATGAACCCGGAAGACCGCTGGTGGGGGTCTGAAATTCCGGCGCTACGTTATTCTTTTATTACCTCGATAATGATGTTGCTGGCGCTTGCCTTCAAATATCAAGAGTACAGTAAGCTTAGCCCCTGGCGACAGCAACCGGTTTTCCGCTGGATGCTGGTGTTTTTGTTACTGCATTTTATTGCCTATTTTTATGCACTTGACCCCATTGCCCATGATCGCTTTACCGGCTATTTCTGGCGCCTGGTGGTGGTAATGTTTGTAGCCTATAAACTACTGAATACCGAGAAGTTATTAAATATTGCGATCTGGATGTACCTGCTTGGCGCGACCTATGTCGGCTACTATGGTCACTCTATGGGGCGGGATAACCGTGGCCGCTTATCGGGTATAGGTATGGTCGATACCAGTGGAGACTCAAATCTGGCGGCTGCTGCATTGGTCCCTGCAGTGGTGATCCTGATTTATTATGCCTGGCAGGGTAACTGGAAAACCCGGGCTCTGGTTTTTGTTTGCAGTGCCTTTGTCGTAAACGTGCTGGTGCTGGCCAATAGCCGAGGCGCCTTTTTGGGCGTACTAGCCGGCGCCTCTTTACTTGTTTGTTTTATGCTGTTCTCAAGGGTGCAAAAAGCCCGGCAGCGGTTAACAGCTGCAGCGATAGTTGTCGCCGGTCTGGCGGGTGCCGTATCGCTGACCGATGATACTTTCTGGCAGCGGATGCAAACTTTACAGGCAGATGAACAAGGGCAGCGTGGTGCAGATGGCCGCGGCCGGCTACATTTCTGGTTCGGCACCTTCGATATGGTTAAGGATTATCCGATGGGTATGGGGATAGGTGGCTATTCAGTAGTCAGTGGCGCCTATCTGGATCGCAGTAAAACCAACTACTCGATCGAGCGTCGTGTACCTCACTCCACCTGGTTTCAGGTGCTGGGAGATTTTGGCTGGCTTGGATTATTTGTTTTTGTTGGGATGTTGGTATCGGTATTCCGGATAAGCCATAAAGCCAAGCAATTTGTGATAAAACAGGGGCGGCCGGAAATTTATCACAAGATTGTCGCGCTGGAATGCGGCCTGGTTGGCTTTTTGGCGGCAGCGACCTTTATAGATCGGGCCCGGGCAGAAATTCTGTTTTGGATGATTTTATTTCTGGCCAGTAGTGCCAACGTTTATTACCTGCAACATCTGGCACGCGAAAAGCTAACCCAAGCAGAAAAAGCGTCGGACACAGGGCGGATCAGACCGCCGCGGCGTGGGGCTTTGGTGCCTGAACGACAACAAAGCGCAAAAACCATCAAGGAGTAGCACAATGTGTGGATTAGCTGGTTATCTGCGTTTTGCTGAGAGCGACAGCGCTGCACAGCAACTTGCTCAGCAAATGGGCGAGGCCATATGGCATCGTGGCCCTGATGCAGGCAGCAGCTGGCATGATGAGAAAATTATGCTGGTGCACCGTCGGCTGAGTATTCTGGATTTATCGGAAGCGGGTACGCAGCCGATGCATTCACCCTGTGGCCGCTACGTCATGGTATTTAATGGCGAGATTTATAATTTTCTTGATCTGAAAGCTGAACTTATCGCCGGCGGCGAGCAATTTAGTACCCATACCGACAGTGAGGTATTACTACGTTTATACCTGCTGCAAGGCCCTGCCGCACTCAATGCATTAAATGGTATGTTTGCGCTGGCTATTTGGGATAAAACCGAGCAAAAGTTGTTTTTAGCTCGTGATCGGCTGGGCAAAAAACCGCTCTATATTTACCAGGATGGCGACTACTTTGCTTTTGCGTCAGAGCTAAAAGCTTTATTGCCGTTGCCATTTTTTAAACGTGAGCTCTGCCTGGAGGCAGTACAGGATTTCTTCTTTTATCAATATGTGCCTGATCCTAAGAGTATCTTTAAACAAGCACGTAAACTTAAGCCGGCACATTATCTCGAGTATCAACATGGCAAGGTCTCTGAGCGCTGTTACTGGCAGCTGAGTTTTAACCACAGCAGCACAGCTCCGGCCGATGAGCTGGCTGCACAGTTACGCACGCTGCTGGACGATGCGGTGAAGATCCGGATGATTAGCGATGTGCCACTGGGTGCCTTTTTAAGCGGTGGTGTGGACTCCAGTGCGGTAGTGGCCAGTATGGCAAGGCAAAGTGCGACGCCGGTTACCACCTGTGCTATCGGATTTGCTGATAAGGACTATGACGAGGTGCACTATGCCCGTCAGATCGCAGCTCAATTCGCTACTGATCACCATGAGTTTACGGTAAAAGCCAGTGTCACGGCTAACTTTCTGCGCATTAGTCGTTATTTCGACGAACCCTTTGCCGATCCCTCTTTCGTTCCGACCTATTTTGTTGCTGAGCTGGCGCGAAAAAAGGTCACAGTAGCACTGGCCGGAGATGGTGGTGATGAAAACTTTGCTGGTTACAGCAAATATGTCATTGACCAAACCGAGCAGGCGCTGCGCGAACGCTTGCCCGCTGCTGTTAAACCTCTGGCCGCAGTCTTGGCTAAGTTGGCAGCTGCGTTACCTGGTACAGTCGCTCGCAAGGCCAATACCTTGTTACGCAGCCTTGCTCTGACGCCAGAGCAAGGCTTTTTTCTGACCAATAGTTTTTTCTGCCCCAGATTATGGCAGCAATTGTGTTTGCCAGAGTTTCAGCAGGCGTTAGCAGGGTACGACTCTGCCGCAGTGACGACCTCGGCTTATCAGGCTGCTGACAGTGATAACCATCTGTCCAGAGTGCTTTACACCGATATTAAAACCTACCTACCCGGCGATATTCTGGTTAAGGTGGATCGGATGACTATGGCGAACTCGCTGGAGGCGCGGGCGCCGTTACTGGATTATCGGATGGTGGAGTTCGCGGCTCGGGTGCCAGCGGCATTAAAGCTACACGGCAAAGAGAAAAAGCATTTGCTAAAACTCAGTCAGCAACAACGACTAAGCAATGATATTCTGTACCGCAAAAAAATGGGATTCTCAGTACCCTTGGCCAGCTGGCTGAACAAAGAATTAAAACCTATTGCCGATGACTTGTTTGCCGCCAAAGACTCAGGGTTAGCTAACTTCTTTAAGTTGTCACTGGTAACGCAATTGTGGCAGCAGCATCAGGCCGGCGATTTTCGTTACACCCAGGAGCTCTGGAGCTTACTGGTATTTGCCGCCTGGTGGCAACACTATATGCAGCCTGAAACCAGCGGGCAGGCACTGTGCTTATGAAGCGCGTTTTACATCTTACTTATGATATGGGCATTGGCGGTACCGAGCAGGTTATTAACCAGTTGGTGCGTGGGATGGACCCGGCGCAAGTATGCCATCGTATTTGTGTGATAGAAGGTTCAGTAGGTGCAATAGGTCGGGCCTTACAGCAACACGGAATTGGTATTGATGTGTTGCAACGGCAACCCGGCTTTGACTGGTGGCTAATCAAAGCCATTCGCGCATTAATCAAGCAACATAAAATAGATATTGTGCATTGTCATCAGTATACGCCCTGGGTATATGGCTGGTTTTCCGCTTTAGGTACAGAAGCCAAAGTGATCTTTACGGAACATGGTCGTTTTTATCCGGACCGCCACCGTTACAAGGCCTGGTTGATTAATAAACTGATGGCGGCGACCACTTATAAGATTACTGCCATCTCCAAGGCAACAAAGGCTGCGTTAGTCGAGTATGAGTTTATTCCGGAACATAAAATTGATGTTATCTACAATGGTATTGAGCCATTAGTTAGCACGGAAGAGGGCAGGGCCAAAGCCCGGCAAGAGCTTGGCCTCCAGCCCGGGCAGCGGGTGATTGGTACTGTCGCGCGTTTAGATCCAATAAAGAATCAGGCCATGCTGTTAGAAGCTTTTGCTGTAGTAGCACCAACCTTTCCAGAACTGCAGCTGTTGCTCGTCGGTGATGGGCCAAAGCGGCAGCATCTTGAGCAACTTACAAAGGATCTTCAACTTACGCAACGGGTTATTTTCGCTGGTTTTCAAAGCCCTGCCACCGATTATATGGCGGTAATGGAGTTGTTTTTATTACCTTCGTTAAGCGAAGGGACCTCTATGACCTTGTTAGAAGCGATGAGTTTGGGCATTCCTTGTATGGTGTCTGACGTTGGGGGAAATGCTGAGGTGGTCGCAAACGGGCAAACCGGCGTGGTGTTAGCAGAAAATAGCACGGCCTGCCTGGCTGAAACTTTAGCTGAGCTCTGGCAGTCGGCGCAACGGCTTATGCAATACAGCGAGAACAGCAAGGTTGCCTTTGCCAAACGTTTTTCGGTTGGGCGTATGACAGAGAGCTTTTTCAATTTTTATTCGGTAGATCAAAGGGACAGGCAGCACTATGAGTAAAATGGTGATTAAGCTCGGCACGGCACAGAGCGGAAAATTAACAGCAAAAGCGGCTGTAGCACTGCAGCCAGTCTCGCCTGGCAGTTTATTAAGTATTGATACCAGTGTCCCGGTGTTACGTTCAGGGGACAATTTGCTTTACGTTCTTGGTTCCCCCTTGCCGCTGGTGACGACAGTGCCGGAAAACTGGCAGCAAGCGGTAGCAAAGTTTACCTCCTATGAAGGTGATTTCCTGCTGCTTTATTGGGATAACGCCGCCGGCAAGCTGGTTGTGTGTAACGACTTCCTCGGCTTTCAACCTTTGTATTGGGTTAAAGAGGCCGCTGCGATCTGTTTCTCGAACAAAACCAGTGTTTTTCAGGGAGAAGCCGACCTGGCTGGTTGGGGCGCCTTTATTGCGATGGGACATACGCTGGCGAATGATACGCTGACTGAGGGGGTGACCCGGATCCCTCCAGCCAGTTTGCTGGTTATTGATGCCGGTACATTCGAGGTTACGGAGCGCTGTTACTGGCGGTTTCAGCCACTGAGTCGTGCACCCTCTGTAGCCGAAGTGCTCGATAACTATGGCGCAGCCATTGATTTAGCGTTAACAGCTTATAGTGGCCAAGCACAAGGGATCCTGTTAAGTGGTGGCTATGATTCCCGCTTGTTGGCTTATATGCTACATGCCCGGCAAATACCGTTAGCGGCATCGATCATCTCACATCATGATGAAAATCTGGATGCGGATGCCCGTTCAGCAATGGCGATCGCCAGACAATTGGGATTTCCGTTTCAGTTGCACGAGCCGGATAAGGCCTTTTTCTCCAGTAGCGATTATTTGCAGTATTTGCAGGTATCGGATTCTGAGGTACAAAGCCTGTACCTTTTTATTAGCCAGTTACTGCAATTTATCCAACCGGGTTTATATTGGGAGGGACTACTGCCTGGCTTTACTATGAAATCGGAGTTTACCAGCTTGTCCAAAATGCAATCGATAACGATTAAACCTTTTTCACATCCGCTGTGGCGTGCGGCAGAGTCTGCCTTTGGCAAGGAGCTGGCCACAGAGATGTGGCAGGCCTTTTCGCAACGACTCGATACCGAAAGTGCTCGTTATCCGGATTCGGGAGAGGGCGCCGACCTGTTCCGCCTGGCAAACCGGGCCCGTAATCGCATTGCCGTTAACCCCTTTAAGGTGTTTCAGCATCAGGCCCGGATCCTGACGCCAGGCATGACGAAAGATTTTGTCCAGACCGTGATGTCGGTGCCGACTGCGGCCAAATGCAACGAGCAGCTGTATAAAGCGATTTTTAAACAGTATTTCCCTGCTGCACTGAGAGTGCCGCTGGTGCACGGCACGCAAATTGACCTGGCGAATTCAAGCCGACCTGCCGATTATCTATTCCGGCTACGGGTGTTTATCCACAACCAATGCCAACAGAGACCCCGGCTGGCGAAACTGTTGCTGCAATCAACAAAACGTAGCGGCTTTCTGCCCTCGGCGTTTTTAAACGCCACTGAGCTTTTATCTGCAACTGGTTCGTTGCCTGAGCTGACTGCTTCTGCTGATACTGATGAAAAAGTGTTGCGTCTGCGTTTTTATTGGTACATCTGGCAGGCATTACGTGATCCTAACGGGATCCAGATCGCAGGCAAATCGCTGTGAACCTGGCAATGCCGGAGTGGCTGTAAATGACCGCAACCTTGAAATGTGGCACGCCGGGTGATTTTATCATCAAGGTAAGTGTCCTAAACGGCCATGTTGAATTTACAGGTCTGCCTGATGGCTTTTATGGCTACAGTCTGGGTGACGATGCTGATGCGGACGGTGTTTTTGTCCGCTGGGCCTTTCAGAATAACAGACTGCAGTTAAGCACGGATCGGCTGGGGCTGTATCCAATTTACTATTTGCAGCACGAAAATCAGCTGATGTTATCTAACTCGATTGAGCTGATTCGGCAACATCAGCCGCTGACTCTGGATACCGAGGCAGTTGCAATATTTTTTCGCTTAGGCTTTTATCTTGGTCAGCGTACGGCCTTTAAGGGGCTATGCCGGCCCAATGGTCAACTGCAGGTCAGCGTCTCTGCCGGGGGGCTCGAGCTTAGCATTAGCAGACCGACGCAGTCTCAAGTGGACAATAGCGACTTTGAGCAACAGTACTGTGATTTGATGCATCACGCATTACAACCGCTGGTGGGGCAGACCGCGGCGCTATATATGCCACTGACCGGCGGCAAAGACTCCAGACATATTTTTCTCAGTTTGCATCAAGCCGGGCTTAAGCCCGACTGCTGCTATACGGTCAGCGTCTTGGCGCCACATTATAATGATGACCAGCAGGTTGCCCAGCAATTGTGTCAACGTACTGCTTTGATGCATCAGGCGCTGGCCGCAGAAACCAAGCTCATCAGCAGTGAGCAGCGGAAGAATCTGCTGACCAATTTTGAAACCCGTGACCATAGCTGGGCAACACCCGTCGCCAGGTATCTGGATACCCGGCCAGCCGGTATTGTTCTCGATGGCTTTGGTGGTGATGTGTTAAGCCAATCTTCTATCGTCACACCTGAGATGCACAGCGCCTATCACGCCGAAGACTGGGAGCGTCTGGTCAAACTTATCGCCAGGCCAAACCAGTATAATAATAGCTGGCTTACGGAGGCTTATCAGGACTTTATTATTGATGAACGAGTACTGGCCGAGCAGCTGCTTGCTGAGCTAAAAAGCTTCACCGGCACGGTTAATCCAGTTGCCCAATTCTATTTTTGGAACAGAAGCAGAAGAACCATTGCCATTAGTTCCATTCGTTTTATGACTGGGCGCAGTCTGGCTTACTTTCCTTTTATGCAACAACAGCTGGTTGACTTTTTATTTAGCTTACCGCCGGCGCTTTATTTTTCAGGCAGTTTTCATTCGCGGGTGTTACAGCGGCTTGCCGGCGACCTGGCGACCGTTCCTTTTGCAGCTAGCGAGCAGCCAGGTGACACTCTGAGCTGGTGGCAGTGGAGCCGTTTAGTGCTGGCGGTAAGTTGGGAGCTGCTAAACAATAGGGTGATTCGGCCCCGGCTGCGCATAAAAGGCGTGCTGCAGGCCTTAGCCTCGATAACAGATAGAAAACAGCTGGTCAGTTTTGTGCATTTTTACAGGAAACTTAGCTACCTCGGTCAGTTGGTTAGGTATGTTGATTAATCCTTATGCGGTAGCGATCTATGAATAAAGTTAAGAGTGCCATCATCAATTCCTCTGTAACGTCGTTTCTGATGCAGGTAATGGCGCTGCTGACTTCAGTGATTGTTGCACGTTTGCTGACCCCCGGTGAAATTGGTACCTATGCTGTCGTTAGCGCTTCGGTCATGATTCTCTCCGAATTTAAAGCGCTTGGGGCCGGAGTTTATCTTGTCCGGGAGGCGGAAATCAGTGTCGCTAAAATACGCTCTGCCCTTGGTGTGACAATTCTGATGTCGTGGGGATTAGCGGCAATTATTATGCTTGCTGCCCAACCCATAGCGATTTTCTACGATCTGCCTGACGCCCCCTTAATTATGCTTATTTTGTGTTCAACCTTTATTATTTCTCCTTATGTAAGTATTCCATATGCGTTGCTGG
The DNA here is from genome assembly GCF_001704375.1 of Alishewanella sp. HH-ZS. NCBI lineage: Bacteria > Pseudomonadati > Pseudomonadota > Gammaproteobacteria > Alteromonadales > Alteromonadaceae > Alishewanella > Alishewanella sp. HH-ZS. Next base: position 16,083 of record NZ_LZEJ01000027.1, read on the forward strand.
TCAGAGAAATGGATTTTGGTATTTTGCGCAATGTTAAGTTAACGTGCGCATTGATTACATTGGTGTCAACGGTAGTATTTATCATATTGGGCTTGAGTTATTATTCTCTGGCATTAGGCTATTCACTCGGTTTTTTCGCAAGATTTATTCTGCTGAATACACTCTATCGAGTAAAGTTGATGGAATATAAACCCTCGTTTTCGCACCTGGCAGAAATCACTAAGCTTGGTGTCAGTACAACGGCAGCAGAGTTTCTTAAAAAAGCCTATAACGTCATGCCTGACATGGTAATAGGACGCCAGGGCACGACTTATGACGTTGGTATTTTTTCTCGGGGCTATGGGTTTGTGCAGTTTATCTCTGACGGTTTGCGAATGGGTGTCGGTATGGTGTCTCTACCCTATGTCGCGTCTGTTAAACGCAGCGGTGGCGATTTATCTGAAGCATACATCAAGGGCAGTTACTTATTTAATGCCTTGGCGCTACCCGTGTTAGCCGTAGCGTCAGTAAGCAGTTTGCCGGTAATTCGTTTTCTATTTGGTGAACAGTGGGATGCGGCTGCGCCAATTGCCAGTATCCTGATGTTATGGTCAGCATTGCGGATCATACACTTTCAATTTCAGAGTTTTATGATTGCAATGGGTTTACCGAATATCGTCGTTATTCGTGAGGCACTTAACGTCATTGCGGCAATGATAGTTTGTTTTATACTCTACCCAGCAGGTTTGGTTGCTATTGCCTGGGGTTTTGTTGTTATAGCCTTGATAGAGTTTTTGCTACTAATTGTCGTGATGAAGAAACTGGTAAGTTTGAGCATCCGTCAGTTTGGAACAGCGACACTGAAGAACCTGCTGATGACTGTACTGTGTTTGTTACCGGTACTGCTGTTTAATTATTACTATGATTTTACTTTGGGTAATGCGTTCGTGATTGTATTGTCAATTGCTGCTTTTATGCCATTTTGGTGGCTGATGTGGCTTTGGTTAACGAAACACGGCTTATTTAAAGAGATATTTAGCAGCAGAGCAAGCAGCTAGAGCTGGTAGTTTGAAGTATAACATTTAGTGAATAATGGATAAAAATATGCGAAGAATTGCGATAGTCACCGGCGGAACCCGTGGCATAGGGCGGGCGATAGCGGAAGCTCTGCATGCTGAAGGCTATAAGGTTGCGGCGGTGTATGCCAGTAACCAGGCTGCCGCCGAAGCCTTTCAGCTGCAAACCGGTATCCCTGTTTATCAGTGGGATGTCAGCGATTTTGCTGCCTGCCAGCAAGGTATTGCCAGGGTGGAAGCTGAGCTTGGTCCTGTTGCTGTGCTGGTTAATAACGCCGGGATCACCCGCGATGTGATGCTACATAAAATGACGCTGGAGCAGTGGCAAGCCGTGATCAATACCAATTTAAGTTCGCTGTTTAATATGTGCCGCCCCGTTATCGAGGGGATGCGCGAGCGCGGTTTTGGCCGGATCATTAATATCTCGTCGGTAAATGGTCAGAAAGGGCAAGCTGGGCAAACAAATTACAGTGCAGCTAAAGCGGGAGAGCTGGGATTTACCAGGGCGCTGGCGATGGAGAATGCCCGCAAAGGGATCACCGTTAATGCGATCTGTCCGGGTTATATTGAAACTGATATGGTTAAGGCGATGCCGGCGGAAATCGTGAATGAGCGGATCTTACCGCAAATCCTAAGTGGCCGCCTGGGGCAGCCCGAAGAGATCGCACGCTGCGCACTTTTTCTTGCCTCTGAGCAAGCCGGGTACATCACCGGCGCGACCTTGTCAGTCAATGGTGGCCAATATATGGTTTAAGTAGGTATAACCAGACGCATACAGAGCGGCTCAGGCCGCTTTTTTAGTATTTCATTTCTGTAATCAAACCGTAACCTAACGACAGTAAGCTCAGCTCAAACTGGGTTTGGTCGCTGCAACATGCTGCAGTGGAGAGCAGCACGCCTTAGCCAAGATCCAGACATTAACGCGGAGTGAAACGATGTCGATATCTGCAGCTATGCAGCTGGGTGCCCTGCGAGACTTTTTAATTCGTTTACGTTGTCATGACGGTCCAGTGCTGTTGGAAGGAGATAGCGCGGGCTTTATTGGCTACCGGCTTGGTAGCGGCGATGACGGTGCTTTTGTCGAGTGGGCACTAAAAGACGGTAGTTTCACGCTAAGTACCGACCGCCTTGGTCTCTTCCCGTTATATTATCTGCAAGATGGCGCTGAACTGCTGATTAGTAATTCGGTGTCACTGCTGCAGCAACATTGCAAATTAAGCCTGGATCAGCAGGCGATCGCACTCTTCTTACGGCTGGGTTTTTATTTGGGGAGCGACACGGCCTTTAAGGGTGTGTTAAGGCCGCAGGGGCAACTCAAATTACTGGTTAATGCGGCAGAGCAGCGGCTTACGGTAACCAAGCCAAGCTTTGAACCCTCTCTTCATCAGCATACACCGGCGCGGTACCAGGAACTCTTTAGCCAGGCGTTGGCACAGCTTAAATCGGTATCACTGCCACTTTATGTCCCGGTGACAGGAGGCAAAGACTCGCGGCATATTCTGTTGACTACCCGGCAGTTAGAGCTGGAGCTGGCCAGCTGTTATACCGTTAGAGTGCTGTCGCCGCATAGCAATCAGGATGTCAGTATTGCCCGTGCGCTCTGTCAGCAGCTGGGGATACCACATCAGACACTGGATTCAGAGCAGCAGTTGGTGCAGGCCGAGCGGGACAAAAATACCCGGACAAATTTTGAAACCTATGATCATTTCTGGATCAATCCGGCCGGGCAGTATCTGGCCAGTCAGGTGCCAGGCCTGGTGTTAGACGGCTTTGGTGGTGATGTACTGGGGCAGTCTAAAATTGTGACGGCACAGATGTATCAATTGTATCAGGCACGTAACTGGTCAGCATTATTGCAACAAATCGCGCCCGCTAATGCTTACTATCAGGCATATTTTGCAGCCAAACCCGAGTGGTTGTCGAACGAACGCCAGTTACTGCAGCGGCTACAGCATGAAATGGAAAAATACGCCGCTGATGTCAATCCGGTGAAAAGCTTTTATTTCTGGAACCGCAGCCGCCGCGCTATCGCAATTAGCAGTTTCCGCTTTCTGAACGGCCACAGTCTGCCTTTTTTACCCTTTATGCAATCACAAGTGTTTGAGTTTCTGATGACCTTACCAAATGACTTGTACTATTCCGGGCAATTCCACAGTCAATGTATCGCCCAGGCTTTTCCAGAGTTTACTGCAGTGCCTTTTGCGACTGGTGAAGAGAGTGGGGATATTCTGAATCTGCCGACTAAGTTCAATAATTATCAGTGCTTGCTGGGCGAGATCCTGCAGGCGGATTTTATTACAGTATCGATGCGTCCGCGGGCGCTGCTCTCTTGTTTACGTTCGCATCTTAGCAAAGATCGGGCTATCGATTTTTTCTATTTTTTCCGGCCAATGATCTACCTGAATCAGCTGCAGCAAATGACTAGTCACCCCAAGCCGCAACGGTTACGCCGCCATTCAACGTCGGGCGCAGTTGCAAAGCCACCGCTGAGTGCTGAGGCTTAGCTCAAGGCAAGTTGGCCGCTTTTTGCGCTAACTCCGCTTCAGGGGTATAAACGGTAATACCATGCTCAGCCAGCCACTGCAGATGTGTCAGAAAGCCTGCCGCTGGGAGCAACCAGCTTTGGCTGTCTCCAACCTGAGCCTGCTGCAAGAGACCGGCTTGCTGCAGACTCTGCCTGAAAAACTCCCGTAAATCTGCTCTGGAAGGATGATCGATCCGCTGCTGTGTTAGTTCAGGCTTGTAGGATTTAACCGGCACCTGCCAGATTTGGTTATCCTGATCGATACAGGGTAAACGGTACTCCTGATGCCAGACATTGAGCGGAAAGGTGTCGCCAAGCTGATCTTCAAGCAGGTGGTAAAAGGTAACAGGGCCCATACTAATGCCAAGGCCTAATACCTTGGCTTGTGGCAAGGTGGTAAAACGTTGCCAGGGAGAGCCTTCCCCGAAGACCAAAGGAGCTTGATGATGGCCATTGGTCAGATAGTCTGCCAGATCTCCCCAAACCGCCACCGAATGAGTTGGATGCAGGCTGCGTTTTACGCCCGGCAGTTGCAGAAAAGTCTCCGGCAACCGTCCCATATGAGTGCCATGGATCCTGGGATCGAACTGATAGTCTGTCAGTTGACAGGTGGCTTCAATGGTGCCCCCTGGCAGGTAGTAGGCCGGTAGCAGGATATTGCCTTGTTCACCCACCAGCTGCTGCAGTACCTTAATCACAGTAGCCGGGCCGCCAACCACATAACCCAGACTTTTCAGTGATGAGTGTAAAAACAGGGTATCGCCTTGTTGCACGCCCAGTTGCTGTAAGTCATGTTGAAGTTGTTCAGCACTGATATGGTTGGCCTGCTGCTTAAGCTTTTCCGCAGCCCTGTTGCGTTGCAGTCGTTGCAAAATACGTTTTAGCTGCTGTTTTAGCGAATTTAACATCGTGCTTCCTTGTATCGTTAATAGGTTTAGCTGTTGCAGTTCAGGCTATAGCATGCCAGATGGTGCTGGCTACAGTTTAGTGTGGTAAAGAGTAACTGCTTGGCCGGCACAGTACCGGCAGGCAAGTACAGCATGCCATAGCGGCTGACTGTTGGCATCTGACTGTCCCGGTAATCCAGAGCCAGTACTTGTTGCCAGTGGCCATCAGGGCTGCGATACCAAAGCGCAGCCTGCTCTGGAGTGTCCTGTAACCTGCCGGGTTCATAGGTGGTAGCCAGAAAGGCGCCGCCATCTGCACACTGAACTGCCGCATAGGCCGGGTTACCGATAGTTGCTACCTGTACTCTTTGCTGGCTGGCAAACTCGTAGCGATAGATATGATTGATCGCTTTTGCCGGGGCATCTTTACCAGCATCCATCCCCCATTCAATCGCATCGGGAAAGAACAGCAGGCTGATCGCCCGCCAGCTCTGATCACCGCCGGCAAATTTATGCACGGTTTGAAATTCGTCGTCGGTGTAGTAAAGGGCGGATTCATGGTCCGCATCGCCAGTCGTGATCCAAAGCCGGTTGCGGTAAGGATCATAGCTGATGGCATGGATATGTTTTATATCCGAACGGGGGAAAGCCCAGCACACCGTCGCGACATGTTGCTGGCTATCAATTCGAAGCACCCGGATATCGGACTGATGGTTATTCAGATATTCACCAAAATACACCATATCTGAGCCCGGATGCAGCGCCATGCCACCGCGTAAGGGGCCGGCAAAGCTAGTCAGGCCTTGTAGTTTGCAGACATTGGCATAACGGCCAGCAGTGGAGTTTGAGTAGATATAAATTTGGTCATAGACCATTACTAGGTTCTGCTTCGTCGTTACGACCAGATGTTCTATACCTAAATGCGGTTTAAACCATTGCCTGATACTACTTCGGGCAATCTTGTGTTTGATGACAGACAGCAATCCGCCGGGTTTAGCAGGTAGTTCGCAGATAAACTTACGCTTGCCGCTCGCATAGTGGTACTCATAAAGGGAATGGTCGCGGCTACAGAACAATCCGTGCTCAGAAGAGAAGTGAACGATAAGTTGCCTGTCAACTAATGATGCTAAGTTCACATGTTCGTCCTTGTTTTGATTAAGCTTAGGATAGCGCTATACACAGCAACTGTCAGCAGTTTCTGGTAGCGGGAAGCTGTACTTTACTGGTATCAGTTGCAATAAAAATGTAAAGTAACGCCAATGTTTACTCAATTATGAGTGCTTCGGATGTTAGACACAATATATAAGCTTTTAGGGTTTTAAGGGCATGCACCAATTTTGTTGCGAGAAGGACGCGCTTGCAGTCGTCGTAAAGGATGCCACGTTAGCCCAATATTACGGTATAGATTTCTGTGTTTTAAGTTATCAGAAACTTAATACGCCTTTTTCTGCTGTCTACAAGCTGCTTTGCAAAGCTTCAGACCGTACGTTCACTCTGTATTTAAAGACCTTATGTCAGCATCCTATACCAGAGAAGGCTATGCTTGGCCTAAAGTCAGAGTTTGAAGTCATGCGGCAGCTTAATCAGCTATTTGCAGATTCACCGCGTTTAAACGTTCCCAACCCTGTTAAATTCTACCCCGAAACATTAAGTCTGTTAACAGAAGAGGTTATTGGGGGCGAGCTTGAAACGTTATTCTCTGGAGCCGCGCTGTTAATAAGACGAGCACCACTTAAAAAAGCACTTGAGATGGCAGAGCTGGCGGGGATGTGGTTGAAGCAGTTCCAGCTTATGACAAAAAATTTAGATATGGCTGTTTCACATATCGCATTGGCTGACTACTGCCAGGAAAGACTGGATTCTTTAATAGCCAAACAGGTACCTGGTGTTACAAAAGATATGACAGACCAGCTCTATAGCTTGGCTGAAATGGCCGATAGGCAAATTATTCCGGAACATATTTTTTACTGTGGCTGTCACGGAGATTTTGCACCACACAATATTATCACTGATCGACAGAGTCTATCAGTGCTTGACTTTACTGATTATCGGCTCGACATCAACTTGTTTGATCCGATTAACTTTATGGAAAAAGTGGGGCGAATGCACGGTTATTTCCGTTACCGGCATGCAGTAGTGGAACAGTTAAATCATCATTTCCTGCAAGGTTATGGCTTGTTGTCAGAAGATGTTGTTGACAGTGCCAGCTATCGGCTGATTCGGGCCAGATGTGTACTGTTGCGCATATTTAATATTGTGTTATCTGATCAGAAATACTCGCCTCAAAAACGCTATAACAGTAAGATGTATTCAGAATCTCTGGCAGAGTTCAAAAAACTACTTGACTGTTAAAATAAATAGCTAGCTACCGACCAAGGATGAGGTAAAGATTATGATTTCTGTAGTTCAAAAGCGTGGTCGATGATGGGAACTGTTATATTCCGCATTGTCCAGCGTATTTTGGCGACACTTTCTAAAAACCGCCTGACCATTCTGACCTACCATCGTGTGGCACCTGAAGGGCAGGTTACGTTTCAGCCCGCTCTGACCACAGAGCAGTTTGAGCAGCAGCTAATCTGGATCAAGCGTTATTATACGGTGCTCACGCTGGCTCAGGCGGGGCAACTGGCAGCGCAGGGGACTTTGCCGGCCAATGCTGCGGTGATTACTATTGATGACGGTTACAGTGATTGCTACGAGCATATCTATCCGTTACTGCTAAAACATAACCTGACAGCGAGTTTTTTTATTACTACTGCTGGTTTAGCGGAAGGGCAGCTGTGGGAAGAAAGTATTGCTCAGGCGGTGATTGATGCTCCATTAGCCCGCAGTGAGTTGGTGTTTCGCAACCAGAGGTATCCGCTGCAAACCTATCAGCAGCGCTTGTACTGTAGTCAGCAGGTTATTGAAACTCTGAAATATTTGCCACTTGCTGAGCGACAAACCGAGCTTAAGCAGTTATGGCAGTTAGCCGGTGCCCCCTCAGCGGCCCAGCAGTTTCTGACCCAGGCGCAGATCCGGGAAATGGCTTTACAGGGTATGGAGTTTGGTGCGCATACAGTAAATCATCCGATCCTGGCGTTGGAGCAGGACGATGTTGCCTTAGCTGAAATCGTGCAGAGTAAGCAGCAACTGGAGGCTATCCTGCAGCAGCAGGTGGTTAGCTTCGCTTATCCTAATGGCCAGTATGGCCGTGATTTTTCAGAGCGTCATCAGGCCATGGTGGCGGCAGCGGGCTTTCATTATGCGGTATCAACAAATGCCGGCAGCAACACTGACCTTAAACAGCAGGCGCATCGTTTGTGCCGGATCTCGCCGTGGCCAACGTCGGAAGGCCGGTTTCTCTATAGTTTATTAAATGGCAGTGGAAAGCATTATGATGCCAGCTGAAACACGCAAAACCTTGCTGATGGTGGCGCTGGATTATCCTCCTTGTCAGAGCGCCGGCGTGCAGCGCACCTATAAGTTTGCCCAGTACCTGCAGAGCTATGGTTGGGATGTGGTGGTATTAACGGTTAAAGAGCAGGTTTACGAGCGCTGTGATCATTCTGCCGGCACGCCTGAGGTATTGCATGTTGAACGCTGCGCCGCTATTGATGCCGCCCGTGATCTGGCCTGGCGCGGCAAGTACCTCGGGTTTAGTTGTGTGCCCGATCGCTGGTGGAGCTGGGCATTAACTGCGATCCCAGCCGGTAAAAAACTGATTGCCCGTTTTAAACCCGATGTTATTTGGAGCACCTACCCGGTATCGACCGCACATTTTATTGCCTACCGGTTACAGCAAAGCAGTGGTTTACCCTGGATAGCTGATTATCGGGATCCGCTGCAGTGTCGTTATGACCCTAGCGCCCGGCGCTACAGCGGCCTGGCGAAATGGATTGAAAAACAAACGATTAAACACTGTAGCCTGGCGGTATTTACCACAGACAATGCTGCCAAGTTATATCAACGCTTATATCCACAACAGCTACTGCGCAAGTTCCGGGTGATTGAAAACGGTTTTGATGAGGAGAATTTCCGGCAGTTAGCAGCGGGTGAACCGGTTAGCGCTGAGCGGTTCCGGTTATTACATAGTGGTGCCTTGTATGGCGATGGCCGGGATCCAACACCGATTTTCAGAGCATTATCGCTGTTAAAACAGCAAGGTAAGATAAATGCTCAAAACTTTGTGCTGAGTTTCCGTGGTTGTCAGGCACAGCCGGGGATTATGGCTCTGCTGTCAGAGCTGGCGATTACCGAGCTGGTTGAGTTTTTACCAGGCGTGAGTTATCTCGATTCGTTAACAGAAATGCTCAGTGCGGATGCGCTATTGTTGTTACAGGGGCCTTTGTTTAACAATCAGATCCCGAGTAAGTTATACGACTATATCCGTGCTGGCCGCCCGATCCTGGCGATGACGCCCGCACAAAGCGCCACGGCCCGGGCGCTGGCTGCTTATCCGCAGCAATACTGTGCCATGGTAGCGGATGAGCTTGCTGCTGCGCTGGCGAGCTTGCTGGATGAAAGAACTCCGGCTGCGCTGGTCACTCCGGCTCAGGCTGCGGAGTATTCGCGCTATTCCCGCACGGCAGAGTTAGCTGCCTTACTTGCTGAGGTCTGCGCTGCAAGTACCTCTGTCACCCTGTCTGAAGGCGGACAGGGTGTGGCCTAGCAAGGAGACGATGGTGTTGAAACGTCTTGGGTACTGGTTGCTGTTACCGCTGTTGCTGGTAGCGATACTGTTTTACAGTCTAACCATTAAGGGCAGTGTACAACCCCGGAAGATCAGTAGTCAGGATGTGCGGGAATCTCACCAGTTATTGAAAAGTAGCTGGCAACGCCTGGTGGCAGATGATCAAACCCAGGTGTTGGCGTTAGACGAAAAACATCTGGATGCACTGCTTAACGTTGCCACGCAAAGCCTGCGTCCTATTACCTTTCACGGTAGTTTGACTGACTTTGGCTTAGTGATCCATGGCGCCCGCAGTTTGCCGGCACCGTTCTCCGGACGGATCTTCTATTTTTCCTGCGTGCTGGCGGAGCAGCCCGCCGGTTTTGCGATTGAGTCCTGCAAACTGGGTAAATTGCCGTTATCGGGGCGCTTAATGATGCAGCTAATGCGGTTCTCCTTGTGGGCCTTTATCCAGGCACCGGAGGACAAACTGATTTATGAACTGTTTCAAAGCGGCCGGGTACAGCAGCAGACGCTCAGTTTTCATAAACAACAGGCGATGCGTATCCGTCCCGAACTCGCCGCTGTGGTGTCGGGCGGGATTAATCTGGGAGTGGGTACGTTACAGGGTAGGGGCGCACCTTTGCCGCTGGAGCCCTATTTTGAAGTATTAACTGAGCTGGCAAAAGCGCATCCCGAGCAACGTCAATTGGCGTTCTATCTGCAGCAGATGCTGCGTGAAGCCATGCACAGAGGCGGAGATAGTTTTGAGCGCGAAGCATCAACCGCGCTGTGGGCCCTTGCCATTAGTGCCGCAGATCGACGTTTTCTGCGTTTTAGTAACGGTACGGTGAGTGCGGAGCAGGTCCCGGAATTGCCGCCATTGCTGCTGAGTGGGCGCCGCGATCTGGCATTGCACTTTCTCTACTCTGCTGTGATTAAAATGGTTGGTAATCAGCAATTAGCCATACAAATTGGTGCCTTAAAAGAGTTATCGGATGCCGGTTCGGGGGGCAGCGGTTTTAGCTTTGTGGACATGGCCGCCAACAAAGCTGGCATTTGGATGGTGCAGCAGCTTGGTAATATTGACCGGAAGCAGGTTTTTACACTGGATACGGATGACTTTGAGGCCGCTTTTATGCCGATTTGGCATGACTTGCCAGAGGGGCTATCCGAGCGGCAGTTAAATCAAGCGCTTGGCGGGCCTGACGGCCCCGGGACCCAGGCCTTATTAACCCGCATTGAAGAACGGTTAGCCGCGTTATCTTTGTATCGTGCTGATGCTAAGCCGGTTGCACGGTTCACAAACAGCGACATTGAAAGGTTACCGCCGCCAAAGCTGACACTGATCGCAGATTTGCATTTACATAGTCGTTTCTCTGATGGTTCGCGTGATATTGATTGGCTGGCACAGCAAAGCCGGCAATTTGGTTGCGATGTGATTGCCCTTACCGATCATACCGATTTAAGTAACAAGCGGTTTAATGAGCAGGCATATCTGGATGCCATTCGTAATGCGCGACAAAAACATGCCCCCCTAAAAGTATTGAGTGGCCTGGAATGGAATATTCCGCCGCTGGGTGGACGGGAACATGTATCGGTATTGTTGCCACAGCTGACGGAAAACGCTGAATTGCTGAAGAGCTTCCGCCAGCGATACGATAATGAGCGTAATCTCAGTGGTGAAGATGCATTGCAGGCTATGGCTTGGTTAGAGCAGAATTTCCCCGGTGTATTGTTGTTCTATAATCATCCGAGCCGTAAGGACTTCTCGGCCAAAGAAAATCTTTGGGATGTCAAACTCTGGCGGCAACAGCAACAGCTGTTGGCCGGATTTGAGGGCGGGCCAGGGCACCAAAGAGCCGGCGCCTCATACAATTGGTTGTATCGTACGGTACACGGCTGGGATCCGGCAGTTGCGGTTGTCGGAGGACAGTGGGATCGTCTGCTGCAACAGGGCGAACGTTTTTGGGGCGCCAGTTCGAATTCAGATTACCATACAGAAAAACTCGACTACCGGCCATGTCAGTTCTCTCGTACCCACTTACTTGTTAGCGATAATTCAGAGCAGAGTATTTTTCAGGCACTGCGCCAAGGCCGCTTTTATGGCTCTCAGGGCAACTTTATCCGTGAACTGGATTTCAGACTGCAACTCCCTGATGCGCAGACGCTATATAGCGGCGATGACGCCAGCGTCGCAGCGCGGCAAGCTTATCAGGTTAAAATTGACCTGAGTTTGCATGAGCGCGACTTTTCAGGTCATCCGGCCTGGCTGGATAAGTTAGAGCTGATCCTGATCACGCCGGATGCGATCAGAACCGTACCGCTCTATCCAGAGCGCAGTGGTCAGCAGTATCAGGTAAGCTGGCAGGGGCAGTTGGACGGTGACTTCGTTGTTGTGCGCGCCCGCGGTGCCATGCAAACTGCCGAAGGTCAGTGGCATTATTTTTATACTAATCCGATCAGGCTGCTGCGCAGCCGTTAGCCGGATGACTTTGGAATTTCAGAACATGGATATTATGATCGTTGCACACCGGGTGCCTTATCCGGCAGATAAGGGTGAAAAAATACGCACCTTTCATCAGCTTAAATATCTGGTGGAGCAGGGCTTTCAGCTAACCGTTTTTGCCCCTGTCGAGCGGCCGCAAGAGTTGGAATACGCCAACCAACTGGCGAAAGTGCTGTCAATTAAGGTTATCACCACCCCGTTACCTGCTGCTTGGTGGCGCAAGCTAAAGGCGCTGTGTTGCAACAAAGCGATGTCAGAAATGCATTTTTATAGTCAGGCGTTGCAACAGCAACTCAGCACCGCCGTACAGGCATCGGCACCACGGGCGGTGCTGGCTACCAGCTCGGCGATGGCACCTTATATCAGCAAAGCAGTCAGCCAGTCGGGATCAGCCAAGCGTCCACTGTTGTTGATGGATTTTATGGACCTGGATTCTGACAAATGGCGACAATACAGTGTGACGGCCGGTTGGCCGATGCGTTGGGTATACCGGCGCGAAGCTAAATTGGTGGCACAGCTGGAGCAACAGATTTACCGTAATTTTGATCACAGCTTCTTCATCTCAGCCAATGAGGTTGAACTCTTTGGCCAGCAACTGAGCGATACTACTAAGGTCAGTGTGCTGGCAAATGGCCTGGATACGCAGGCATTTTATCCGGCAGAGCCAAAAGCCGCTGACCAGGTCGCAGCGGCGCCAGTGTTTCTGTTTACCGGCGTGATGGACTATCTGCCGAATGAAGATGCCGTGCTCTGGTTTGTAGAGACCATGTGGCCTTTGATCAGGCAGCGTTATCCGCAGGCAAAGTTTTATATTGCCGGTATGCAGCCAAGTAAGCGCATTCAGCAACTGGAAAAGCAGCCCGGGGTCATTGTGACCGGCTATGTCGATTCTATCCTGCCGTACTATCAACAAGCTGATATTTTTGTCGGGCCTTTTCGGCTGGCGCGCGGGGTGCAAAACAAGATCCTGCAGGCAATGGCGTGCGGTCTGCCCATTGTTACGACGCCATTGGGCGCTGAAGGCATCGCCTGCCACGCTGAGCAACACCTGTTATTGGCAGCGACTGAATCGGAGTTTGTTGCAGCTATTTTTCGCCTGCTGGATGACCAGGCGCTGCGCTTAGCGTTACGCCAGCAGGCAGTTACTTTGATCCGAGAACATTATAGCTGGGATGGCGTGTTGCAGCCATTAAGCAAGCTGTTAAAAGAACCGGGAGAGGCGTAATGAAAAGCCTGTTAAAACAGCTGCTGTTATGGCTGATGACCCTGCTGCTACTGCCTTTTTTGCTGGTTTATTGGTTATTAAAACCTTTTTGTCACCGCGACACGCTCTTTGCCGGCTTTTCACAGCTATTGTCGTTGGTGCCCGGGCTGACGGGCAGTTATCTGAGGGTAGCGGCATATCGCCTGCTAATGCAGCATTGTGGTCAAGACTGCTATATCGGGTTTGGAGTGCTGTTTTCGCAGCAGGGCACCGAGCTTGGTGATGGGGTTTATCTGGGGCCACAGTGTAATATCGGCTTGTGTCAAATCGGCGCTGATACCCTGTTAGGCAGCGGCGTACATATACTAAGTGGCAAAAACCAGCACCAGTTCGCTGATCCTACTCTGCCTTTTAAAGAGCAGGGCGGGGTGTTTGAAAAAGTCAGCATTGGCGCTAACTGCTGGATAGGTAACGGCGCCATTGTGATGGCATCGATTGGTCAGGGCTGCATTGTCGGCGCCGGCGCCGTGGTCACTCAGCCTTTGCCGCCCGGTGTGATTGCCGCGGGTAATCCGGCCAAAGTATTAAGAGCAGTCTATCCGGACGCTTGATAGTACGACACTTAACTTGTTGCCAGTGCTACAGCTGGTTATAATCCTGTCACTTTGTTACCGCACTGTGATTTAGTCAGGGAAGCGCCAGATGGCAACAGTGAATTTTGTGATCCCCCACCTTGGGCGCATTGAAATGCTGGATGCAACCATTGCCTCCATTTTAGCGCAAACTGCGGCTGAACAGATTGCGCAGATTATTGTGGTTACCAAGAATAGTACGCCACTGCTATTGCCTGAACATCCCAAACTACAGATCCTGTACCACCCGGAGGCAAAAACGATTTCTGAGCAGCGCAATATCGGTGCTGACATCGGCGACAGTGAGTACCTGGCATTTCTTGATGCCGATATTGGTCTGGCGCCGGACTGGCTCGCGACCTGTTTGCTGTTGCTCAATACCCGGCCTGAGCTGGCGGTGGTCAGTGCCTGTCAGGCGTTACCTGCCAATCCGGGTAAGGTTGAAAAGTTGCGCACGGCACTGAGTAATGCCGCTCTTGATTGCACAGTGAGTTTTTTGCCCGGTCGTAATTTATTGCTCCGTCGTAGCAGCCATCGGCAGGTCGGCGGTTTCCCTGAACAGCTGCAAACCTGCGAAGATTATTACTACACTGAGCAATTGAGTCATTTAGGTGGCTTATTCTATACCTCGGCAACTTGCTACGTGCATTTGGGCGAGGATCAAAGCTTGCGGCAAACCTTTCAGAAAGAAATCTGGCGTTCCGAATATAACCTTAAATCACTGCAAGGCAGAACCGTCCCATTACGGGAATGGCCAAGTATCTTACTGCCGTTCTGGGTATTGCTGGCTATGCTGATGTTAGGGCTCAGTATCTGGCAACCAGCATTGTTGTTACCTGCCGCCGTATTGGCCATGTTACCTGCTTTGGCGTATAGCGCCCGCTTATTTATGTTGCCCGGACATGGCTTAAATTTTGGTTTTATCTTTGTATTTTATATGGTGTATTTTTCCGCACGGTCGTTAGGCACGCTGGCCGGGATCCGTTTTTTACTACCCGGTAGAGGTTAATAATGACAATCAGGGTATTACAGTTAATTTGTCCCAGTGGCTACTATGGTGCTGAACGTTGGGTCAACGCCTTGCTTTCAGTGCCAGCAGCTGAAGGCATCGAACAATATCTGGCGATTACCGATGAACCCGGTGCCTGTGACGAGGTATTAAAACGCAGCCCGCTAGCGTCGGAGCGCCAGTTTAAAGTACCGATGTCGTCAAAATTTGATTTACGGGCGATCTGGCAGCTGGTTAGATTAATCCGGCAGTTAGAGATCAATATTATTCATACCCATGGCTACAAGTCAGATATTCTCGGCTTGCTGGCAGCGAAATGGGCCGGTATCAAATCTATCTGCACCCCCCATGGTTTTGAAAACGCGACTGATAAGAAGTTGCGCGCCTATATGTGGGCTGGCGGTAAAGCCTTCCATGGTTTTGATTATGTTTGCCCGTTATCGCCGGATATTGAACGCACGGTAATCGAGCACTACAAGGTTAAGCCGGCCAGGGTACGTCTGATTAATAACGGGGTGGACCTGCAGGAAGTGGAGCAGTGTCTGGCGCAGATCAGTGCCAAACCCTCTGCGTCTGATCAGGTCTTCACAATAGGTTATATCGGACAGCTTATTAGCCGGAAAAATCTGCCGGCGACGTTGCAGGCCTTTGCTAAGCTGTATCAGCAGTATCCGCATTGCCGCTTACAGTTGCTCGGGGACGGTGCAGAACGTCAGGCGTTAGAACAACTTGCTACTGAACTTGGTATAGCCAAGGCCACTGAGTTCCTGGGGTTTCGCGATGATCGGTTGGCGTTTTTGCCGCACTTTGATTGTTTTGTAATGACATCCAGCCTGGAAGGGATCCCGCGTTGTTTAATGGAAGCGATGGCGGCCAAGGTGTGCGTGACGGCCTTTAATATTCCTGGCGTTGATCAGTTAATTACGCACGGAGAAACCGGATTGCTGGCTGAGTATGGCGATACGGCAGCCTTGTGTCAGCATTGGTTGGATCTGCTGGCCGCGCCTGAGCGCAAGGAGCAGCTGGCGGAAGCTGGCCAACACTACGTTTATCAACACTTCTCAGCGCAGGCAATGGAGCAGGCTTACAGCAAGCTTTATAAGGAGTTAGTGTTCGAGCCTCTGTCTTAACCAACGCAACCCGTGCTGCAACGGCTGGGCTAACTGCTGACATTCCAGAATGCGATGCCGTAGCGCCAGCGTAAGCAAGATCAGAGTAATCGCATAAGCACTAAAATAGCAGCTGATGCGCAGCGTCAGTTCCATTAATGGCTGTGCCGGTCGCTCTGCTATCAATAGCTCAGTAAGCTGCCAACTCCCTAGCGCCAGCAAAAGATAGGGTAGGGTTAGCCCTGATAAACGTATCAAGTCAAACTGACAGTGGCGCTGTAACAGCAGCAGCAGTGCCAGCGTTGTCAGGATGGCGATTAGGGCTCTGAGCCAGGCCATTTCAAGCAGTGCCGCAGTTGGGATCAGCACTAACACTGCTACCACCAGCAGCGTCGACCAGAGATCAAACCAGAACAGTAATTTGCTGCGCCCGGTAGCTAGCGTTGCATTACTGAGTAAATCGAACAGACAAAATGTCAGAAAAAAGCAAGCAAAAGGCACCAGTAACCCGCTATAGCTTAGCCACTGCGATCCCAGCAAAGTGCTGACTATTAAGTCCGGATAGGCCATGGCGAAGAGGGTGATCGGCAGCAGTAATAACAACAGCAGTAGCAAACTGAGTCGCAAACGGTAGCCTTCCGCGGTTTTATCGCGTGCTATTGCGGCCTGTAACGGTTGGCTACAGGGAATGATCAGAGCAATTGCTGGCAGGATACTCAGTTCACGCAACAGATTGTAACCGCCCAGGGCTGCGGTATCGAAACGGCGGGAAACCAGGATATTGTCGGCCTGGAAGCGACAAAAACCGATAAAACCCCGTAACATGATCCATTTTGAAAAATGCCATTGTGCGTTCAGCTGCTGTAGCTGCCAGCGCGGCTTAAAGTGACATACCAGATAACTGCCGCCGGAATAAACCAAAGCCGAAACCAGCGCCCCGATGATCACCGGCCAGGCGCTGGGATATAACCACGCCAGGGTAACGGTAACCAAAAACGCCAGTAGCTTTTGGATCAGACTAAGCAGCAATACCGGCCGGTAGTTTAGTTCCCGCGCGAATTGCAGCAGTTGTGGGTTTTGCAGGGCTTTTATCGGGAGTACCAGGCTGGCGACCTGCAACGTTTGCTGCAGTTCTGGCATGCGAAAATAGTCAGCCAGTAGTGGTGATAATAATATCAATAGCAGACAAGCGCCGCTCTTTAGCAGCAAATCGAAGCTCCAGGCGGTATGCAAATCCTCTGCGGTAAGCTCACGTTTTTGCAGGGTGTAATGCTCGTTACCGGCGTCGGCAATATTTTCAAACAACATCAGGCAAATCATCACCATGGCAACCACGCCAAAGTGCTCTGGCAGTAACAGCCGCGCCAGGATCAAGGTGGAAACAAAGCCTAAGCTTTTTTGAAACAGCTGGATCAACGCCAGGATGGCGGAACTTTGTAAGACACCACGGCTAACGCTCATTGGCGATGGTCTGCTGCAAAGTATGGCGCGCCTGTTCGAGTTGCTGCTGCCGGCTTAGCGGTTCCGGTTGCATGCTGGAAACCGCAAAGACTTCAGCTGCCTCAGGCCGTTGCAACCATAAGAATTTCAGTTGTAACAGTTTGAACATCACTCTGCTATTAGTTTGATAGCTACCCAACTGATACCAGAACTGGACTTCCCGGACCTGTCCTTGCGGATTAACCAACTCCAGTACACCGTAACTTTGCAGTAAGGCTCCTTCCCGGCGGGCATGCCGGATGGACCAATGCTCCAGATTGAATAGGGTATTGTGCCAGGTGATCAGGTCGCCTTGCTGCTGACGATTGGCGTAGGTGGCGTAGAAAAACTCTACGCCCTCAGAGCTCTGCCAATGATCCCGGCTTAAGCCATCGTAGAATTGGATGCCCCAGGGCGCTCTGGTATCTGGCGGGGTCATGCTGCTAAACAAGCGTGCTGCTGTCTCCGGCGTGGCTTCCGCAGGCAGGGTTTTACTTAGCAGTCCTGCCAGGCTAAGTGGCAGTACCAGAGCGATAGCAGCAAGCTTAAAAGAGCGGCTGGTTGCTGGCGGTACCTCAGCAGCCTGCGCTGGATTATCGTCACTGAATTTAGCGCCTAACCAGAACGAGCAGAACATAACAATAAAGAATACCAGCCAGCCATAGTAGTAATGATCAGCGCCAAAGCCATAGGCCATTTGAGATTTTTCGCCAATCACTACCAATAAGAAAGCACGGATACCGTTCGCCAGAATTGAAAGTAGCAGTACCAGCACAATAAAAAGCACTGCCTTATACAGCCGCTGATAATGCAGATAGGCGAATAAACAGGACAGCACTAAACTGCTGAGTAGAAAGTTCAGGCCAGAGCAGGCCACGGCGACCTCAAATACGGCAGAAGCTGTGTGTAAATACAGACCGTCGCGATAGACTGGCATATTGATCAGTTGCAACATGGCGACCACCAGGTCAGCAGTGATTTGTTGCAGAACAGGATTGGCAGCTTCGCCGAACGGGACCAGAAAGATTAAAAAACCGATCGGAAACCAGCAATAGCGCATAAAGCGATGTCCGAGCAGGCTCCAGATCAGCAGTTGCAGGTAGAACACCGCGGCAAACTGGCTGACAAAATTAATATTGATACTGTAGGCGAGTAACCAAATCAGCAACAAAGGTAGTGCCAGGATCGCAGGTAATACCGTCGGTTCAGGTTGTAGCCGGCTTAACTGCTGACGCTGGCGATACAACAACCATAAACTGATCGGCGCTATCAGATAGCCATGCATATAGGTTTCGGAATGACGCCAGATCAACTCCATACTTTGCAGGGTAGGCCAGAACACCAGTAAATATAGCGCGGTAAGGCTTGTTAACAGCAACGTAAAAGGCAGGATTGGCCTTTGCTGGGTCAGGGACGTGCTAAGCGGCATTCCATGCTGGGTCATCGCGTAGTCCGAACGTTATTAGAGTTGTTGGTGATAGCGGTCAAAAACCTGCTTTACAGTATTCCATTGATAATCTTGTAACAGGGCGGTTAGCTTGGCTTCCATTTTCCCCAGATTGACATAGTGGCGGAATTTGGACTTTGCGCTGGCATCCCGGATCCGGGGTTGTCCCGGATCAATTTCCCAGGGGTGGAAATAAAACATGTAAGGCGAGCTGCTGCTCTTAAGATAGCGATTAATCAGACGTTTACTAAGCCAATAGGGCAGCAACCTGAAATACCCACCACCGGCGACCGGTAACTGTTTGCCTGCCAGATTCAGGATTGGCATCGGACATTCCCAAATCCCTTCAGGCCGCATATAGGGTTGTTGCGGCCAATCCGGCGTACCGTACAAATCATGTTTTACCGGGTAAGTACTGGAGCTGTAGAGGTAACCGGCAGCTTTGAGCTCTGCAAACGCCCACTCGTTGGTCTTATCAATAGAGAAACTTGGCGCCCGATAACCGTAGACAGCGGCGCCGGTAATATCTTCGAGTAACTTTTTGGTGTCGGTAACATCAGCAGCGAACTCACTGCGGCTTTGCTGCGTTGCTTTAGTATGGTTGTAACCGTGACTGGCCACTTCATGGCCTGCCTCGTGGATAGCTCTGACTAACTGTGGATAGCGCTCGGCAACCCAACCCAGCAAAAAGAATGTCGCCTGCGCCTGCTGCTCGGCAAACATTTCCAACAAGCGGTAGGTATTTTGTTCAACCCGCACCGGCATCTTAGGCCAGTCACTACTTTTAATATTATTCTCAAAGGCTGCAACGTGAAAATAATCTTCTACGTCTACGGTAAGAGCGCTCATCTGGTGCGCCACGCGGTTAGTCACTGTTAGCGCCCTTTTCCAAAGATTACGATTTCAACAGTTCGAATTAAAATAGTCAGATCCAGCAACAAACTGCGGTGTTTGATGTAATACAGATCAAACTTTAGCTTTTCCAGCGCATCTTCAGCAGTAGAACCATAGGGATACTTTAACTGCGCCCAGCCGGTTAAACCCGGACGTACATTATGGCGCTGTGCGTAGTAAGGGATATCTTTTGCCAGCTGGCTGACAAATTCAGGACGTTCAGGCCTTGGGCCAACAAATCCCATTTCGCCTTTAAGCACATTAAACAGCTGTGGTAACTCGTCAATGCGGTACTTGCGGATCACCCGTCCTACCCGGGTTACCCGGTCATCATTAGTACTAGCCCACTGAGCGCCGTTTTTCTCAGCATCAACCCGCATACTACGGAATTTAATAATTTGAAACGGCTGGCCGTCAAAGCCAACCCGGGTTTGCCGGTATAAGATAGGTGCGCCGGTGCGTCGGCCATCTTCAAGATAAATTAGCAGGGCGGTGATCAACATAATGGGCCAGGCTAATAGCAGCGTAAATAACGCCAAGAGAGCATTTAGGCGATAATCCAGATTGGTCTTAAAACGTTGGCTTCGGGCCAGGCCGTTTGAATAAATAACCCAGCTGGGATAGATAAGATTTACCGCGATTTGCCCCGTCTCACTTTCGATAAAATCCAGGATGTCGGTAACGTCTATGCCGCGGGTTTTACATTTAAATAACAGGTCAACCGGCAACATATTGCGACGTTCGTCACAGGCGATTACCAGTTGGTGAATGTTATTGCGCTCGGCGTAATCAAACAAATTTTGTAAATAGTCAACTTCCACTAATTTATCATCTGGAATGAAACCGGGTTTATCCCCTTCGATTTTGACAAAACCAACCAGATTAAAATAACGGCGATCTACGGTGCGACGCATGCGGCGTTCGATAATGGCTGCCCGCTCACCCGCACCCAGGATTAGCACGTTGCGACGACTGAGTTGTGATAAGTCATGGTATTGAAAAAATGCTCTGAACGCTGAGACTAAAACCACTGACAACAGACAGCTGAACAGCAAGGCGAAAACGCCTGGGCTCAGAGCGCTGAAAAGATTAAAAATGATGACTTCAAGTAGCAAGAAATTAAAACATTGGGTTAACAATACCCGTTTCAGTACACCAGAATGCGACTCGCGAAGTTTCTGGTCGTACAAACCTAATGACAGCGAGCACAGCATGGTTCCGCAGATAAAAATAGCAGTTACCAGCAATTGCCATTCGAGCGCAAGCGGGTTGGCGAGTCCTGATAAATCGGCAAGTTTATAACCAAGGTGGCAGGCGAGAATAATAAGACTAAGCTCACCGAAAATCAAAATCTTATCTGAGACTTTTGAACGGTGACTCCTTGCGTTGAGCATAAAACTTCCTTGGACCTTAACAACCTACAGCCTGTTTGATAAATTCGGCCAGCTTTTTCTGATCTAAACATACTTGACAGTTAGCCTCAGCTGCCTGATGCTTAATTTAGCTGAATTACAGCTTAATTTCTAGTCGGGAATTTAAATAAAATATATAAAAAGTGCAGCCAAACGACTATCTTTTGGTTATATTGTCTGCGCATCAGACAAAAGGATTCGTTTATGACCAATTTCACTCCGCTAAAAACCACTTTATGCCTGGCGGTAGGCGCAGTGCTTACCCTTTCCGGATGTGCTAACAACAACACGCTGCCTCGGGCGACGGTTCAGAGTTCGCTTACTACTACTGTTGACAATTACCAGTATCTGATTGGCCCGGCGGATACATTAAGTATCTTCGTTTGGCGTAACCCGGAACTGTCCGGCACCTTTATCGTGCGTCCAGATGGCATGATTTCAACTTCGTTGGTTGAAGATGTGCCGGTTAGTGGTAAAACACCGACCCAGCTGGCGCGGGATATGGAGCAAATTCTGGCGAAATATATCCGGGATCCGGTGGTAACGGTTTCTGTTAACAACTTTGTTGGCCCTTACAGCGAGCAAGTGCGGGTAATTGGCCAGGCAACTAATCCCCAGGCTGTGAATTACCGGCAATATATGACCCTGCTGGATTTGATGATTGCAGTTGGTGGCTTAACAGAGTTTGCTGCGGGTAATAAAGCCAAGCTGGTTCGCACTACAAATGGCTCGCAGCGTACGTATGATATCAGACTGGATGAGTTAATCCGCGACGGTAATATTTCCGCTAATGTCGATATCTTACCTGGCGATATCATCATTATTCCTGAAGCCTGGTTCTAACGCGATCTTGTATTACGCAATTTTCGGATCTTTCAGGGAGGAGTAATGAGAGAGATTCAACAGGCGCTGGAGTTGGTCAGTACCTACTTGCAGGGTATTTGGCTACGGCGCCGTTATTTTATTATCACAGCCTGGTTGGTATGCCCGGCAGGCTGGCTTTATGTTTACAAAATGCCTCCCACCTATGAAGCGAGCGCTCGTCTCTATGTGGAAAGCAGTACTTTTCTCGAGCCGATACTGCGTGGTTTGACGATTAATACCAGTCAGCGCGACGAAATCAATCTGATGGCACGAACCTTACTTAGCCGCACTAACTTGCAAAAAATTGCCCGTCAGGCGGATCTGGATTTACAGACCCGAACCGACAAGGAATTTGAGCTTATCATTGATAAGCTACAGAAAGAGATTAAGGTGTCGGGTACCAGTCGTGAGAATATCTATTCCATATCTTACAGTAATCCGCAGCCGCAAATCGCATTGAAAGTGGTTCAGGAAACGCTGAATACCTTTATGGAAAACCGCATTGGTTCCAGCCGCGCAGATTCGCAAGCGGCGCAGGAGTTTTTGGATCGCGAAATTGCTGATTATGAGCGACGTTTAGCCGAAGCTGAGCATAAGCTTTCGGAGTTTAAGAAGCAGCGGATGAATATTCTGCCAGGCTCAGAATCCAACTACTACAGCCAGCTGGCTGCAGAACAACAACGTTTGGAAGGTGCCCGGCTTGAGTTAGCTGAGTTGGAAACCCGTCTGGCTGCGGCCAGAGGTCAG
Organism: Alishewanella sp. HH-ZS; assembly: GCF_001704375.1. Classification (NCBI taxonomy): domain Bacteria; kingdom Pseudomonadati; phylum Pseudomonadota; class Gammaproteobacteria; order Alteromonadales; family Alteromonadaceae; genus Alishewanella; species Alishewanella sp. HH-ZS. The sequence goes on from NZ_LZEJ01000027.1 coordinate 38,506, forward strand.
TTATCGGGCATTAATCCTGCTGACGGAGGTTCTACCAATATTAGTACCCAGTTTGATGAACGAATCAGACAGCTCCAGTCACAATTAGATACTGCCCTGATCCGCTTTACTGATAACCACCCTGACGTGTTGGAAATTCGTCGCCTGCTGGATAGCTTAGTTAAGCAACGAGAAGATGAATTAGCAGCATTGGCAAATGCAGCATCTGGTAGTACAGCGTCAGGATTTGTCGCTACTCAAAACTCACTTTATCATGAGTTGCAACTCAATGTAGCAAGGCTGGAAACCGAAGTTGCCTCAAATAAGGTCCGTGTACAGGCCTTTGCGAATCGAGTGCGTGAGCTGGAAGCGCGGATGAATTTGATTCCAGAAATTGAAGCGGAGTTTAGTGGTTTAAACCGTGATTACAATGTAACCCGTTCTAAGTATGAAGCCTTGCTGGCAAGGCGTGAAGCTTCTGAGCTGGCGCGACGGGCTGATGCATCGGAACAGGATGTACAATTCAGAATTATCGAGCCACCACGGGTACCTTTTGAGCCGTCCGGGCCAAATCGTCGTCTACTGTATTCATTGGTGTTATTGTTGGGGCTTGGTGCAGGTGTTGCTATTGCCTTCCTACGCAGTTTAATTTCACCGGTACTAAGCCGGGCGTCACAGCTGGCGATGATCAGCGATTACCCGGTGTTTGGCGTGATTTCTCATACCAATAAAGCGAAAATTTTACGCCAGGTTAGGTTGCACTTCGTATATTTTACCGCTCTCACCGCGTCTTTGCTGATGTTTTACCTGATACTTGTGAGTAACGATTTAATTTTCGGCCGCTCAGCCGAGTTGTTGATGAGGATGGTGCGGTGAGTATTATTGAAAAAGCTTTGGCACGCCGTGCCGATCAGCAAGGCAACCAGCCCCATTCAAGAACTGAACCTGTTGTAGATGGTACCGATCATACAGATGATGCAGTGACAACAGCGGTTAGTGGCCGGCATCAGGTTGAGCTAGATTTGAAACATCTTGAACAACAAGGTTTTGTGTCACTTAGTACTCAGCGTCGCCTAATCAATGAAGAGTACCGGGTTATTAAGCGTAAGCTGATTAATAATGCCTTTGGCCCGCTGGCAGAGACTTTGCACCACCCGAACCTGATCCTGGTATCCAGCTCCCGGCCGGGTGAGGGCAAGACTTTTTCGTCGATTAACCTGGCGCTAAGCATTGCCTTAGAACAGGATAAGACGGTATTGCTGGTCGATGCAGATGTACTGCGACCTAAGATCGCTAAAACCCTCAATGTACAGCATGAAGTTGGCTTAACGGACTATCTGCTTTCGAGCGAGATCAGCGTATCGGATATTTTGCTAAATACCAATGTTCCGCGCTTAAAGTTAGTGACGGCTGGTACACCGCATCACCTTTCTACCGAGTTACTGGCAAGTGATCGTATGCTGAAGCTGGCCGCTGAGTTTGCCAACCGCTACGCCGATCGCATTGTGATTTTTGATGCGCCACCTTTGCTTGGGGTTAATGAAACTTCTGTTATGGCCAGTATGTGCGGACAGGGGGTGTTAGTGGTGGAAGAAAATAAGACCCGACTAAATGAGATCGAGCAATCAGTCGCGTTGTTACCCAGTGAGATGGCAGTAGGTTTTCTGATCAATAAAGCGCATCGTAATCAGGGAAAAGGATACGGCTATGGATATTACTATGGCGCCGAATAACGGCCGCAAATTGCGCACCAAGCTGGCTTACTGCGCCAGTTTGGTAACCCTGGCTTGTACTGCTGCAACCCTACCAGCGACCGCCGCTCAAACAAGATTAAGCCCTGAAATCCGGACTGCTTTTTATGGCTATCAGCTTAACTTGCCAGAACAACCGGACAAAGATAAAGGTGCCGCCTGGGAGTTAGAACCCTCTATTAGCTGGACACGGCAGTCAGCGGGGATGCAAACCCGTCTCCGTTGGCAACACAACACCGTACTCTATAAAGACGAGCAACGTGAAGATCGTCACTTTAATGATCTCTCGCTAGCCAATCGCATGACTTTCCTGCGTGACCGTATTAGTTGGGATCTTAATGCCAGTCAAAGTTATCAGCTGCGCAATAGCCGGCTCGGCATTTTCTCTGACAAAATTACCGGCGGCGAAAATTTAAGCCGGGTACAGCGCTATGGTAGTGGTTTAAGTTATCGTAGTTTACCCAGTTCACCTTATCGGGTTGAAGCGGCGTTAAATTATGGTACTACCGATAGCCAGAGCCCATTACTTGATGATGGTCTGTTTGAGTATAAAACGGATGCTTACAGCGGTAGCTGGTTATTAGGTACCAGTCAGCGCGCGTTGAATTTCTTCTGGCAGTACAATGGTCAATTGCAGGAAATCGAACGCAGCAGCGGGCCTGATGTGTCGATACGTAATCATGGGCTGGTTGTTGGTGTTCCTTTTGCACCCAATTTTTCGGTGATTGGTCGCGCCGGAGCCGAGCGGGTGGATAATGGCAGTGCCGTTGACAATAAATTTGATTACTTCGGGGCGGGCGTTGAATATCGCTTTGGTGCGCGCTCACGTGTCAACGTCACGATGAATCGCAGTGACTCCAGCGTTTTTGGTGTGGAAAAAGATACCGACACCTATATTGCATCGGAGTTTGTCATAGCGCCAACCCGCCGCACCAGTTTAGAAGGCAATTTTGACCGGCGATATTTCGGCCGTACTACAAGTTTGCAAGGGCGTTATGATTTAAGGTTCTTATCTATGCGTTTACGGATGAGTGATAATATCCGTACTCAGAACCAGTTTGACCGCGAACAGGAAGAGTTGGGGATTTTTGTTTGTCCTGATACGGCGGCAGATTTTAACGACTGTTACCGGCCACCCAGCAATCAGTATGTGCCGGTATTTGGTGAGTCATTACAAGAGTTGTCAATCATTAATGCGGAGTTGCGCGAAGAGCTGGTACAAACCCGTAATATTGGTTTTAGCCTAGGCTACAGCAAGAATCGCCTGAATCTTAATTTGACACTCAGTTCCCGTAAAACTGACTATCTGGAAACAAACGAATTTAACCGCAGTAATAATGTCAGTTTGGACAGCAGTTGGCGTTTAGATCAACTTAACCGGCTGACCGCCGCCATAAATTATTATGATATCGATTATCGTAACGAAGTCCGGCAAGATAAAAACCTCTCATTATCGGTTGGTTATATCCGTACGCTCGGTGAGCGCTCTGACTTACGCTTAACAGCGCGGCGTCTGAACCGGAATTCTACGTTGGAACAGTTTGATAACAGCGAAAACCGGGTTTGGTTAGAATATAAATACCGTTTCTAGTGCAAGGCTAGACGGTTCTTAATCAGAAAACGCCGGAGGCATTTAAACCTCCGGCGTTTTTCTATTCAGATTTAGTACTTTGCTGGCGTTGTAGGATGAGTTCGTCCAGTTCTTTTAATAGCCGGATTTTTTGCTCCAGCGTTTCGGTTAAAAGTTGTTGTACCGGTTGGGACTGGGCCACGGTTTGCTCTGAGACCGTTGGTGGTGGGGGCTCTGCGACCGGCACTACGGGTATGGGGGCCGCCGCTACCTGATGTGCGACCTCGCCACTGATTTCTTCAATGACTTTCGCTGCGTGCTCTGCGGTCAGCTCGCTAAGCTGCTCCAGAAAGCCCAGTAGCAGCATGCGGTCCATCAGTAAGTTAATCTTGCGCGGAATACCCCGGCTAAAGCGCTGTACCAGTGGATAGACATCAGGTAGCACCAAAGGTCGTTTCATACCCGCAGCCTGCAGCCGGAATTCGACATACTCTCGGGTTTCCTCTTCCTGTAATGGCGTCAAATTAGAGGAGGCAATGATCCGCTGTCTGAACTGTTCCATGTTCGGAGCCTGAATAATCGCATTCAGTTCATTTTGACCCAGTAAAAAACTTTGTAATAGCGGAGCACCGTTTACCTGGAAATTAGACAGCATTCTCAGCTCTTCAATGGACTCCAGCGGCAAGTTTTGCGCTTCGTCTACCAATAGCAGCGCGCGTCTTTGTTGGGTGTGTAAACGCTTCAAATACAGGTAAATCGCATCCAGGTAACTGGCCTTACTATGTTCAGTCACCACCAGATTAAAGGTGCTGGCGATCATTCGGATCAGATCATCCGGTGCCAGTTTAGAGGTAACGATCTGGCGGGCGACAATCTCATCAGGACTTAACTGAGCTAACAATTGATTAGCGATGGTGGTCTTACCGGTACCGACATCGCCGGTAATCACAATAAAACCCTCGCCCTGTGATAAACCATATTGCAAATAGGCGAGGGCTTTCTTATGTAACTTGCCGGCATAAAAGCAACTGGCACTGGGGGTTAGCTGGAAAGGGCGTTCAGAGAACCCATAATACGACTCGTACATATCACTCCTTTAGTCAACACTAAAGCGTCCTGTTTCGGGATCAATTTAATACCTAATGCTACGCCAAGCCGCGCTATTTAACCACTTTTTTGCAGCAGAGTCTAAATTTTACCCGAACAATCCAGCCCTTATAAAAAATTGTTGACAGGGATCAGCGGTCAACCTAGAATGCGCCCCGTGTTCAGCGATAACGCTTGCGTGTCGATGAGTGCAGAAAAGTGTGGGGCTATAGCTCAGCTGGGAGAGCGCTTGCATGGCATGCAAGAGGTCAGCGGTTCGATCCCGCTTAGCTCCACCAAGATTTTATTGCGTCCCCTTCGTCTAGAGGCCTAGGACACCGCCCTTTCACGGCGGTAACAGGGGTTCGAATCCCCTAGGGGACGCCACTTCTTAAGGTGGTATTTTCCTGGACTAACAGTTCCAACCCGATTCGGGGCTATAGCTCAGCTGGGAGAGCGCTTGCATGGCATGCAAGAGGTCAGCGGTTCGATCCCGCTTAGCTCCACCAATTTCCAGTGCGTCCCCTTCGTCTAGAGGCCTAGGACACCGCCCTTTCACGGCGGTAACAGGGGTTCGAATCCCCTAGGGGACGCCATATTAATTTCTCGCATTAGGACACCGCGCTGTCCAATTTCCACGGCATTAACAGATGTTGGAATCCCCTAGGGGACGCCATATTAATTTCTCGCATTAGGACACCGCGCTGTCCAATTTCCACGGCATTAACAGATGTTGGAATCCCCTAGGGGACGCCATTTTAGTTTCTCGCATTAGGACACCGCGCTGTCCAATTTCCACGGCATTAACAGATGTTCGAATCCCCTAGGGGACGCCATCTATCATATCTTCTACTTTATTTATCTAGCTCATCGTATCGCCGTGAGGGCGGTGTGACACCGCGCCAGCGTTGTTAAAGCGCGCCTGAGTATCGGCGCGCTATTCAACTTACTCTGCCAACTGCTGCACTAAAGGTAACATCAGGTCCCGGATCAAAGGCTGTGCCTGAGCGTTCGGGTGGATGCCATCCGGCATCATCAATTCCGGGCGGATCGCGATTTCATCCATAAAAAATGGCCAAAGCGGTATCTGATGTGCTGCGGCAAGTTGTGGATAAATATCGGTAAAGCGCGCCACATAGCGTGGTCCATAGTTCGGTGGGATCCGTATTTGCATTAACAATGGCTGGGCATTATGCTGTTTCACCAGTTCAATCATTTGTTGCAGATTATTTGCGATTAATTGTGGGTCAAAACCACGCAGGCCATCATTGCCGCCAAGCTCAATTAATACCCAGCGTGGCTGATGTTGTTGCAATAATGCCGGTAAGCGGGCCAGGCCACCACCGGTGGTTTCGCCACTGATGCTGGCGTTAACCAGTTGTACCGGACTTTTCGCGGCCAGCAGGGCAGGCCAGCCTTCATGCTCTTGCAAGCCATAAGCTGCACTTAGGCTATCGCCCATAATCAGTAGTTTGTCGGCGGTAGCAGACCAACTTATTAAACAGAACAATATAACGAAGATAATGCGCATGACGACAGCACCTGAAATTCATATTAAAGCCAATCATCTGGCTAAACGGGTCAACCTGAATGAAGGATCACTGACTATCCTGCATGATATCAGCCTGACAATCAATCGTGGGGAGTCGGTGGCCATAGTAGGGGCGTCCGGCTCCGGTAAATCGACGTTATTAAGCTTACTCGCCGGCTTAGATCTACCCAGTAGCGGTGAAGTTCAACTGGCTGGTCATCCACTGCATCAGCTATCAGAAGATCAGCGCGCCGGGGTGCGCGCCAGTCATGTCGGTTTTGTATTTCAGTCGTTTTTACTATTACCGGCACTAACGGCATTGGAGAACGTCACCTTACCTGCGGAATTAGCCGGCGATCGCCGCGCCCGCTCCCGCGGTCTGGAGTTATTGCAGTTGGTCGGGCTAAGTGAGCGGGCTGACTTTTATCCGTCACAGCTCTCTGGTGGCGAACAACAGCGGGTGGCTATTGCCCGGGCTTTTATTACCCGCCCGGCAATTTTATTTGCCGATGAACCGTCCGCCAATCTGGATGCAGTGACAGGCCAAAGGATCGAAGACTTATTGTTTGAGTTGAATGAGCAGCAGGGTACCACCCTGGTGTTGGTCACGCACAGTGAGGCGCTGGCGAAACGCTGTCAGCGACAACTGAAAATGCAGGCCGGCCGCTTTGTCCAAGAGGAGCAATGAGATGGCCACTGCTATTGCCTGGCGTCTGTTCTGGCGTGAACTGAAACGCGGCGAACTCTGGGTTATCGCCTTTGCGCTTTTTTTGGCAGTATTCTCAGTGGTGAGTTTAAGTGGCATTACGCAAAGCGTTAAATCAGCGCTGGAGCAACGCAGTGCCCACTTTATCGCCGCTGATCGGGTGTTAGGCTCCAGCCAGCCCTTCGACTCTCGCATCCTCGCTTTAGCAAAAGAGATGGGTTTAGGCGTGGCGCAACAAATGCAATTTGATTCCATGCTATTTAGTAGCAGTCAGATGCAGCTTGCGACTATCAAGGCGGTAAGTGGCGACTATCCTCTGCGCGGAGAGCTGATCCTGCATCGTTCGCAAAGTGTCACTACTGGCCCTACGACTGAACTGCGCCCGGGCGAGCTCTATCTGGAAGCCCGCTTATTTGATTTGTTGCAGGTATCGCTGGGTGAGCAGCTGGAGCTGGGGAATAGCCGCTTAACGGTGGCTGGAGTCATCGTCAATGAGCCGGATGCACCGCTAAGTGTGTTCGGTGGTAATCCGCGGGTGCTGATGCATTTAGATGACGTGGCCGCCACTGACATAGTGCAGCCCGGCAGCCGCATCGGCTACCGCTACCTGTTTGCGGGCACTAATAGTCAGCTCGAGCGGTTTCAACAAGAGGTTAGCCCACTGCTGACGGTGCATCAACGCTGGCGCGATCGTGATGAGCAATCGGCGCTAGGCAGTGCCCTGGATCGGGCCGAGCGTTTTTTATTACTTGCCGGTTTACTGGGCATAGTGCTGGCAGCCTGTGCGGCGGCGGTTGCCGCCGGTCGTTATAGTCAGCGTCATGCTCAGGCGGTGGCTATTATTAAGGCGCTGGGCGCGACAACAGCGCAGGTAAGATTGATTTACTTTAGCCATCTAATCCTGGTCGTACTCTTTAGCCTGCTGTTAGGCTTAGTCGCCGGCCAACTGATATTAGTTGCTGTGGAGCAGGGGATCCGCTTTTATATTGGTGATTTCAGACCAGAATTCAGTTTTCGGCCGCTGTGGCTGGGGGCTCTGACCTGTATTGCTTGTGCGTTGCTATTCGCGGCCCGACCCCTGTGGCGCTTAACGGTGACACCAGCTATTCAGGTGCTAAAACAACCGCTGACGCCACTGACTATCGATAAGTTACAGCTGGTTACCGGTGCTGTCGCGGTATATGGCCTGATGTGGCTGTTTGCTGCCGACTGGTTTATCAGTCTGGGCTTGTTCCTGATCTGCGCGGTCTTTGTGGCGGTACTGCTTGGTATTGCCGTGTTAATGGTTAAAGCAGCCAAACCCGTTGCCGCTGGCCAAAGTAGCGCAGGTAAGCTGGCACTGGCCAATTTGCGGCGCCGACTCTGGGCCAATAGCTTCCAACTGATTACCTTTACGCTGGCATTGTTCTTAGCCTTGTTACTGTATTTTGTGCGGGCTGAGTTAATTGGTCAGTGGCAACAGCAGATCCCGCCCGGCGCGCCAAACCACTTTCTGGTCAATCTGAGCGAGGCGCAGCGTACTGAGCTGTCTGAGTTTGCGGCCGAGCATCAGTTGCAAACGGATACGTTTTACCCAGTGGTACGGGGCCGGCTGGTCCAGCTCAATGAACAGGTGTTTCGCGAAGAAGCCACCAAAGATGATCGCAGCCAGCAGCGCACCGGTATCGGCCGCGAGTTGAATCTGACCTGGCTGGAACAGCTACCCCCGGCCAATAAAGTGATAGCTGGCCAGTGGTTTAGCCAGCAGGCAAAGGCAGAGGTGTCGGTAGAGTCGGAGCTGTCGGAGCGTTTGGGATTGAAACTGGGTGATACCCTGCATTTTTCCATTGGTGGCCAGCCGGTGCGTGCTGAAGTGACCAGTATCCGTCAGGTCGACTGGAATAGCTTACAACCGAACTTTTATATGATTCTAAGTCCTGATCTGCTGGCCGGTTTTCCTGCCAGCTATATCACGGCGTTCTATCTGGAGCCGGAGCGGTATACCGTAATCAATCAGCTATCACGGCTGATGCCAACGGTGACAGTGATCAGTGTTGAGGCCATTATCCGTCAGGTGCAGGATATTATTGCTCAGGTAACCCTGGCCTTAAGCTTTATCCTGATTATTATTGGTTTATCGGCAATATTGGTATTGGTTGCTCAGGTGCAGGCTACGCTGGAACAGCGGGAGCAGGAGTTGGCTATTTTGCGCACTCTGGGCGCCCGTTATCCCTTTTTGCGCAATGCTTTGTTGCTGGAGTTTACCTTTCTCGGTGCTTTGGCTGGGATCCTGGCCACGGTGCTGGCTGAAGTCTTATTATTGACCTTACAGCAGCGCCTGTTTGATTTGCCGTTTAGTCCGCACTATGCACTGTGGTGGCTAGGGCCATTGAGCGGCGCTATTCTGGTGTCATTACTGGGCTGGTGGCAATTGCGTAAATTGTTAAATATTCCCGGTGCCGTCTTGATCCGACGGGTGATTCAAAGTTGATAACAACGCGCCCGGCTCAGAGCCGGGCGCTGCGTATCTCACTGCGACTAAAGCGGTGTTAACTCAAAGCGCCAGGGCATTAAGTGCCTGAGACAATTGTGGATAGCGAAACTGAAAGCCGGCCTCGAGCAAGCGTTTTGGCACGACCCGTTGGCCGTACAGCAAGATATCCGACATTTCCCCAAACAACAGCTTTAGCACAGGTGCCGGCATCGGCAGCAGTGCTGGGCGGTGCAGACGTTTTGCCAGCTCGGCACTAAATACCGCATTGGTCACTGGTTTGGGGGCAACGGCGTTAACCGGGCCGCTGAGATTGTCGTTATGCAGAATAAAATCAATTAACGCCACCATATCATCCAGATGGATCCACGACATATATTGCTCGCCGGAGCCAATTTTGCCACCCAACCCCAGCTTAAAGGGCGGCAACATTTTCTTCAGTGCGCCACCTTTTGCCGCTAATACTACGCCTGTTCTGAGCAGGCATACCCGGGTTTGCGGACTACTGGCCTGCATCGCCAGATTTTCCCAGCGGGCACAGATGTCATGGCTGAACTCCGGGAAAAACGCCTGATAGTCTTCGTCGATTTCCTGCTCCCCCTGGCGACCATAAAAGCCAATGGCGGAGCCGCTGATCAGTATTTTGGGAGGATGGCTTACCGAGTTGAGCGCCTGCACCAGTTGTTCAGTCAGTTGCCAGCGGCTATCACAGATCCGGCCTTTCTGCGCGGCAGACCATCTTTTGTCGGCGATAGGTTCACCGGCCAGATTAACAATGGCATCAATCTGGTTCAGATCAATATCGGAGAGCTGTTGGCGATAGCGTACCTGCTCTGTGTCAGTGCGCGCGGTACGGCTTAGTATTGTCAGCTGATGCTGAGCTTGCCAGTGCTTAACTAAGGCAGTGCCGATCAGACCGGTGCCGCCGGTAATTAGGATCCGCATCGTCAAGCCTCCTGTCGGGTCAAGTGGTGCAGTATCTGAATAGTGTAGCCCCTGCGGGCTGGATATGACAGTTGCCGGCTGTACGCCCCAGCTTATGCCTTGTTGACGGAAAGCATCAGCGATACCGAGTCAGCAAAACGTAGCGCATGAGGTTTATCGACTTCGACTTCGGCAAAGACCACGCTGCTATGGGCACTGGCCAGCGCCAGCACTTCGGCAGTGAGTTTTTCCAGCAGATAAAAGCGGTTGGATTCAACCAGACTGATAATTTGTTTGGTAATAGTACGATAATTCAGAGCATTATCCATCTGATCGCTACTGGCGGCGGCATCAGCATGATATTGGATCCGCACATTGACCACGACATCCTGCTTATTCTTAATCTCGTCATCATTAATGCCTATATAGGTGCGTAGCCGCAGATTTTTAATACGAATGGTGGCAGGGTTAAGCGCCATAACAAATTCCTTCAGTTAATTTGCAAAGCTTTACGTACGGCTCACACTTTTCGATCAGCTAGCTGTCCGCCGGAAAGCTTAGGGTAAAGGATGCGCCACCAAGCGAACTTTCGCCGACCTTGATCATGCCGGAATAGGAATTCACCAGCTCAGCGACAATCGACAGCCCTACACCATGTCCTTCCTGATAAGTATCCAGCCGGATCCCGCGCTGAAACAACTCTTTTCGACGTTCCGGCGCTATACCCGGGCCATCGTCTTCGATGGTCAGGCTAAAGGGGTGTGGTTGCACCGTCAGCTTAACCTGGCGCCGACAGGCTTTACAGGCGTTATCGAGCAGGTTGCCCAACATTTCCATTAAATCTGTTTCATCACCCCGGAAGAAGGTGGTTGGTTCACATTGGATATCAATCTGACAGTCTTTATCGCGATAGATTTTTCGCAGCGCATTACTGACTTTATCTGCCAGCGGTAACACCGGTGTTTGTTTTTTCCAGATATCCTGGCCCGAACTGCTGGCTTTTTTCAATTGGTGTTCGATCATGGCGGTGATACGATCGATCTGCTCTTTTAATTCCGGCTGTTGCGCTAATGGCGAAGTACGTAATACAGCAACCGGCGTTTTTAGCGCATGCGCCAGATCACTTAAGTGATTACGGTAACGCTGTTTCTGGCGGTTCTGGTTGGCCAGCAACAGGTTAAGATCTTCTTTGATACCGCGCAGCTCAGACGGGTAATTTCCGGTCAGATGATCCTGGCGACCTTTTTCCAATTGCCGGATCTCAAAATCCAACCGGGTTAGCGGCCGTGTCGTCCAATAATAGGCCAGGATACTGAGCAGGGATAAACCAGCACCAATGCCGATAAACCATTTTAGCAAGGTGTTACGAAAACTGATGTGGGGTGCCAGCAGCAACTGTTCATCCTGCACGATATGAATCGCCAGCGGCTTGGCACTGTCTCCGGTGTCAAACAAAAAGGCAATACTCAGGATCTGATATTTCTGTTGCTGTTGCTCTGAGGTATAAAAAATATGCTGGCCCGGAACCAGTTCGATGACCGGTAACTCGAAATCCTGATTCAGCGAGGAATCTGACTGCCATAACAGCAGCTGATCTTCGCTGACATAAGCAGTTAAGCCCGAATCTGGCCGGTAAAAATCCGGCGCCAGGGTATTGTTATTGAGTTCAATTTTACCGTTGATCAGATTAAGTTCTGACAAGATGGAGTACATATGTACTTCCATTTTTTGCTCAGCATTGGTCAACAGTTGCCGATAGAAAGCTTGCTCAATGGCCAGAAATGAACTGGGTAGTAGCAACAGCAAGAGTACAGCACTGACCAGGCCCTGGCGTAACTTTAGCGGTAATACCAGCATGCTATTCAACAGCTAGATTAAAGCGATAACCACGTCCGCGCAGCGTCTCTATGGGTTTCAGCTCGCCCTCAGGGTCGAGTTTTTTCCGCAGTCTGAGGACAAAAACCTCAATCACGTTACTGTCCAGATCGAAATCCTGATCATAGATATGTTCCGTCAGTTCTGTTTTGGAAATGACTTTGGCTGGGTTCAGCATAAAATATTCCAGCACTTTGTATTCGTATGCGGTCAGACTGACTTCATCATCAGCCAGCCAAACTTGCTGGGTACGGCTATTCAGGGAAATAGGGCCAGAGCGCAAGAGTGGGTCGGGTTGCCCGGCTGCGCGGCGGATCAACGCATTACAACGCGCCAGTAATTCTTCATTATGAAAAGGTTTGGTCAGATAATCATCGGCACCGGCATCCAGGCCTTCTACCTTTTCCTGCCAGCTGCCGCGGGCGGTTAAAATGATAATGGGGGTCTTAATTTCCTGCTTACGCGCTTTACGGATTAAGGATAGGCCATCCAGTTTTGGCAAACCGAGGTCAATGATAGCGAGATCATAAGGGTACTCTGACAGCTTGAACCAACCATCGGCGCCATCTCCAGCGAGATCAACGCTAAACTGTTGTTGTAACAGCTGACTTTTAATTTGGTCGGCCAATAGGCTCTCGTCTTCTACTACTAATACCCGCATGCTTATTCTTCCCTTTGCACCCGGCCATTCTGACCGTCTACCAATACATTAACCACCCGACCATCCGATTGCATTACCCTGACCCGGTAATGACGGTTGTCAGCTTGTACTTTTAATACCCGGCCCGGATAGCGCTGTTGCGCCAGTCGCGTAGCCTGCTCTTTTGACACTTCACGGCTTGCCGGTTGTGCCGCTTGCCGGTTCTGCTCTTTCCTGAGTTCAGTTTGCCGGAACTGCTCTTTTCGCAGCTCAGTCTGCCGGTTCTGTTCCTTTCTAGGTTCTGTCTGGCCGTAGCAGGACAAACTGAACAGACCAAGCAAGAATAGGGTTATATAAAATTTCATTTCACTCTCCAACAACAAGCCGATACCTGGCGCATAGCAACAACATTAATAGCGATAGGCCGGCCTGGCACTGACTACCAGAGGAATGGTTCTGCCGGGGTGTTGCTCGGTAAAGGTTTGATAATACCGCCCCCGATATTTATAGGTGACTTGATAGCCTTCCAGTACCTGTCTGTAATGTACTGAATTATGACGCGTACGGCAATCTTCGTAATAGTGATCACGTTTTGACATATCATGACCGACACTGCCGCCAAGGGCTGCACCGGCAACCAGACCGATTCTCTTATTGGTTTTGTTACTGCCAACAGCATGACCGAGCGCACCTCCGACAATAGCACCAACAATTGCCGGCGTTGCCGAATCGCGTTGCTCGCGATAGACAGGGGTGCAATGCGTACTGGCTTGTCGAACCGGAACCTGACTATATACCGGCACCACCTCGGTGACCCGTCCATACTCGTGCCGGCCGTGCGCTTGCGTAGCTGCTGACCACAATAGGGTACTGGTCAGCGCAAAATAACAGAGTTTTTTCATCGGCCACCTCCGATTTCAGCTTTACCCATAGCTTAGAGGGGGGTGTCTTAATTGTTGCTGAATGTTTCAAAACTTATTTTGTGTATTTTTTATTAAAAATTTGCCAATTTTATTTTGCGTGCTAGTTTTATTTTTGGTTGGTATCTTTGTGTCAGGTAAGCAGGTGTGTCGCCCGGGTAGCTGTGCGGTGTCCGCCAACCCCGCAGGTTTACTCAACGGCTGTAGCGAGCAAGTCAGCCGCGTGCCTGACTGTTTCGGGAGGAAACATCAGATGAAAAAGCTTGTGCTCTCTGCCATGCTGGCAGCATTAGTACTGGGTGCCAATTATACGCTGGCCAATACAAGTGGACAGACGTTGACCAGAGCGACGGCTGAAGCTTCAACTAAGTTAAAGCTGAATCAGGCCAGTGTTGAACAACTCACTGCTATCCCCGGTTTGGGTAAGGTTAAGGCTCAGGCCATCCTGGACCATATCAGTGAGCATGGCGAGATTAAAAGCCAGGCCGAGCTAACCAAAGTTAAGGGGATCGGCGACAAACTGGCTGCGAAGGTGGCTGAATACGTCAGTTTTGAGTAAGCAGCTCAGGGCGTGTTTAACACACGCCCTAACTTTAGGCGATTTCGCCTAAAGCTTTCATTTGTTCGTTCGCCCATTGCACCGCTTGATGGTAGACATCCGGGATCTTATCCGCAGGCAGCCTGAGCTTTTCAATGAGGATTGTTGCCTGTGGCCAGCTGGCATTCTCATAACATTCAATCAGGCGGATAAAGCCGGCCAGTTCACCGGTTTTTTCGATCAGTGCAGCTTTGATCTCATTAGCCAGTGGCAGCTTTTCCATCACACTGCTGATCGGCTCATCCAGGATCGCATCCATCAGTGACATCATGCCGGTTAAATAGGCTTTGTCCTGTGACACCCGACCAGACAGACCGGCCAAACCTTCAGCAAAATTTGCCCGCGTCATAGATAGGCGCATTAACTCGGCGGGCTTATCACTACTGATTTGCGCGGTAAACAACAGCGACAGGAACTTCTTTAACTCGGCCTGACCCAATACAATCAGCGCTTGTTTGATGGTTTCGACTTCTGCCCGGCGCCGGAAAATCGCCGAGTTACTGTATCGTAGTAATTTATAGGACAGGGTTACATCCCGTTTAAAGATTTCGGTGATCCTGGCAAGGTCCATATCAGCTTGAGAGGTTTCATATAACAGTTCCGCCAGCGCCAATTGCGAGGGGGAAAGCGCCCGGGTTTGCAGCATTTCTGGCTTGGAAAAAAAGTAGCCCTGAAAGTAGCTAAAGCCCTGAGCCAGCGCCTGCTGAAATTCGGCGTTGGTTTCGACTTTTTCTGCCAGTAACTTAATGTGCGGAAAATCTGCAATTGCCTGTTTAATCTCTTCGATTTGCTCGGCATTGGTACTGCGGATATCGATTTTAATAATATCAATATAAGGGTAAAAGTGCCGCCAGACATTTTTATGTTCGTAATCATCCAGCGCCAGGGTATAGCCTTGTTCTTTTAAGTGCTGACATTCGGCCAGTAAGCGTTTGCCGGGCTGAATGGTTTCCAGCACTTCGACCACCACCTGTTCTTTGGGTAGCATGCTGGGGTATTTTTTTAGCAAGGTTTCCAGCGTGAAATTGATAAAACCGGGTTTGTCGCCAAGAAAGTCATCCAGACCAAAACTGAGTTGGCTACCTTCTACCATCTTGGAGGTGGCTTCGTCGCCGTCAATATTCGGGAAAGCATTTTCTACACCATCCCGGAATAACAGTTCGTATCCAAACAGTACTTTATTGCGATCTAAGATAGGTTGGCGCGCGGCGTAAAAATACATAGGCAACACTTCTCCGGCAAACATCAGCAAGGGCCTGAAATTTTATCAGGCCCGTCAGATTGATAACCGGTATTCTAGCAGCTGTTAATATACCCTGTTAGCGCTTTTTGACTTCCTGCTGCATTTTGGCAAAGAGTTGCAGAATTGACGGTGCCGGGGTCTTTGTCAGCAAACTAACCAGCACAATCGCCAGCGTACTGAAGATGACGCCAGGCACAATCTCATACAGCCATTGACTCAGTGGCAAACCATTGATGGTGAGTGGTGCATAGATCCAGAACAAGACCGTTAGGGCGCCAACCACAATACCACTGAGGGCGCCGGCAAATGTCATCCGTTGCCAGTACAGGCTCAGGATAATCAGCGGGCCAAAGGCAGCACCAAACCCTGCCCAGGCATTGCTGACCAGTTGCAGCACTGAGCTGTTACGATCAAATGCCAGCACGATGGCGACGATGGCGACGGCCAGCACTGATAAGCGGCCAATCACCACCAGCTCTGCCTGTGACGCATCACGTTTGACAAAGGTTTTATAGAAATCTTCGGTCAGTGAGCTGGAAGTAACCAGCAACTGGGAGGAGATGGTACTCATAATCGCGGCCAGGATCGCCGCCAGTAAGAAGCCGCTGATCAGCGGGTGAAACAAAAATTGGGAGAAGATAATAAAGATTGTTTCCGGGTCTTGCAGTGTCATCTCGGTTTTTGCAACATAGGCAATACCGACAAAACCGGTCATCACGGCACCAACGATGGTTACCAGCATCCAGCTCATACCGATGCGCCGCGCCACTTTAATATCTTTTACTGAGCGAATGGCCATAAAACGGACAATAATATGCGGCTGGCCGAAATAACCCAGGCCCCAGGACAGCGCCGAGATAATCGCCAGTGCTGAGCTGGCGCCAACCCAACTTAACAGATCCGGATTGATGGTACTGACAATCTGATTGACTTCGCCAAGGCCACCCAGATGATCAATCGCTACCACCGGTACTAACACCAGCGCGATAAACATCAGACAGCCTTGCACAAAATCGGTCAAACTTACCGCCAGAAAGCCGCCAATCAGGGTGTAGATCACGACCACGCCGGCAGTAACGAACAGCCCCAGCTCATAATCAAAGCCAAAAGAGCTTTCAAACAGCTTACCGCCGCCCACGACGCCGGATGAGGTGTAGAGTGTAAAGAACACAATAATCACCAGCGATGAGACTAAACGCAGCAAACGGGTGCGATCTTCAAAGCGTTTTTCAAAATAATCCGGAATGGTAATGGCATCCTGCGCCAGCTCGGTGTAAACCCGCAGCCGCGGTGCCACTATTAAATAGTTAAGATAGGCGCCAATCAATAACCCGACGGCGATCCAGGTACTGCTTAAACCGGACAGGTACATAGCACCAGGCAGGCCCATCAGCATCCAGCCGCTCATATCAGAGGCGCCGGCCGAAAGGGCGGTGACACTGGGGCTTAACTTACGTCCACCCAGCATATAGCCTGAGACATCATTATCGGTGGTACGGTAGGCATAAAGCCCGATTGCGATCATCGCCAGAAAATAGAGGGCGAGCGAAAAGAGAGTGGCAGTTTCCAAACGAAGCTCCTGTTATTGTACGTTGTTATAAAACGAGCTGACCTTTGCTGACGTCTATAACTATGGCTGACTTCGGCCAGAACGCGTCAGCAAAGGTCAAATCATAATAAATTCAGCCAGACTAAGACTGAGAGCGGTAACTGCAGCCTTTAGTCTTAGTTCAGCTTAGGGTAAATGCTAACAAGATGACGGCGGGCTGGCTAGTGCTTTGCTACCAGCCCGCCTTGTTGATTGTGGGATCTGCCGAATCCGTGCTGTTATTCCGGCCTTTTAACCAGGCCTTTTAAGCGCAATGTTTGATCAGGCCTTTTAATCAGGGTATAGCGGCTGTAGCTGAACCGCACGCTGCGAAGTATGGCTAGCTTTGCGCTTTAACCAGGCCTGATACAGCGCCTCACCTTGCCAACTCTCGGGTTGCAGACTGTACAACGCCTGTTCCAGCTTTCGAATCTCTGCTTTTAATGCCGGATCACTCACTTTAGCGGCAAGCTGACCCAGCGAGCGGCATGCCGGCGGATAGGCGCCGGCGGCCAGACGCAGTAATGTCTGCTCTGCCTTTTTCGGGGAATTATTGTTACAGGCCTGTTTAAAGGCATGCTTACCGGCATCGACCGCGACGGTATTGGGGTTGTCCGTTTGATTGCCAGCTTGATTGTTAGCGCGCAGCATACGGCGTTCAAGCCACAGCCAGCATAATGCCACAGTGCTCAGCAGCCAGGCGGCTAACAATACCGTGCTCGGATAATTCCATTGCCAGGGGCTGTTGGCAGCTGTTACTGGCAGCAATTCTGGGCTGCTTAGCGTTGGCAGCGACATCGTCGGTTGGGCATTCCCGGTTACCTGCAGCGCACGGGCTGGCAACACCGCATATTCCAGCCGGTTGGTCTGGCTATTCCACCATGGCAGACGCACTTCAGGTAAGACTAACTCGCCTTCATTACTGGCAATCAGGGCACTGGTAAAGACTTTTTGCGCCACCTGCCGGCCGCTACGCTCAGCACCGCGGCTTTGTGGCTGTTCCTGATAGGCCCGCAATGAGGCGGGCAGTTGCTGGTCCAGATCCGGCAGCTGATTCGCGGCGACATCGACGGCCGAAAGGGTAATAATCCGGGTCACAGGCTCACCGGCTTTTAGCTGTTGACTATCCGGTTGCCATTCTTCGGTTAGCGTTACCAGGCCGGCTATCAGCCAGCGACCCGGGAAGTTTTCCGGTTGTGGTTTCACTTCCAGCTGCACTGGCTCCGCTTCGGCCATTACGGTTTTACTGCGCGAGAAGTAGTTAAAACGCTCTGGATTACGCTCTATCATTTCACCGGTAAACAGTGGCGGCGCTATAACAAAGTCACCGCTGCGCTGTGGGATCAATGAATAGCGGCGGGTAATGGTGCGGTAACGTACGCCGTCAATCAGGGCTGTGCCTTCGGTATCCGGGCCCAGGCGCTGAATTTCGGCGCCTTCCAGTGCCGGCTCCGTCAGATTGCCACGTTGCAAGTCGCCACTAAAGTAGATCACCACGTCGTAATACAGCATTTGCTGTACATAGGCGGAGGGGTAACCGACTAATTTCGCTTCCAGAAACAGGTCGCGCCGGTTTTGCGCCTGACTGCTTTCGATAATGGTCAGTTCAATTGGCTCGGAACGCACGCCGTTTAATTCAAAGGCCGGGATCCGGTAACTACCGGTATTACTGGCAAATAATGACACACTCCAGCTGGTGTTATGCTGTGTTACACCATTGATCACCTGGGTACTTTGACTTACCGACGGCAGCATAACCCTGAAGTTTTGCTCCAGCACCCGAAAATCTATGGCATCGGCGGCAAAACGCCCATCAGCGCTTACTGTCAGGGTAATGGCTTCCCCCAGCATGGCCGGGTTTTTGTCGACACTGCTGCTCAGGCTGCTAAAGGCCTGCGCGGCCGACAGCGGCAGTAATAACAGCAGCAAACTAAGAAAACGGCTTACCATTCTTGTTGAGCTCCTTGCGGGGGTAGGCTGTGACGACGTTTTTGATATTCGAGCAGCATGCGGTTTCTAAGCAGGACGCCGGGATCGTCCTGTACTTTGCGCAGCAGATTTTCCAGCTCTTGTTGTTGTTCCGGTGTCGCATTAGGCCAGGGCTCATTAATAACAGCTTGTGCCGCAGTATCCTGCGTATCAGCTTGTGCTGGCTCTAACTGAGCCTCAGCCTGTTGCGCCCTGTTAGCATCCGTTTGCTGTGGCTCGGACTCGTCCGGGGGGCCTTGCTCAGCACTTTGAGCCGATTGCTGTGCATTATCTGTTTGTTCTTCAGCATTCTCTTTAGCATTTTGCGAGGCATTTTCTGTTGATGATTCGCTGCTATCCGATGATTGTTGCTCTTGCTGCTCTTGCTGCTCTTGCTGCTCTTGCTGCTGAGCCTGTTGCTCAGCTTGCTGCTGTAACAATTGCTGCATCAGTTCGGCGTTTTGCCGTGCAGCGCTATGCTCCGGATCCAGCTCAGAGGCGCGCTGAAAAGCCGACAGTGCCTGCTCCAGCTCTTGCTGCAGTGCCAGCGTATTGCCAAGGTTGTGCCACAGACTGGCGTTTTCACCCTGCGCAATCGCCTGGCGGTAGGCTTGCTCTGCCTGCTGATAATCACCGGCGCGGTAGGCCGCATTACCTTGCCACAGTGGGTCCTGAAACTGCTCTCTGGCTCTGGCATAGTCACCCTGTTGATAGGCCTGCTGTGCGCGTTGCTGTTGGGTTTGCCACAGCTGCTGCCAACTGTTGGCATTGGCTGGTGGGATATAAATAATCAGACACAGCATTAATACTGCGGCGCGCCGGCCAAGCCAGAGCGCCAGCGGTAACAATAACCAGACCAGATAAACTGCGCCATCCTGCCAGACATCGCCGCTTAATATCGGCGTCTCGCCTTTACTGGCCTGTGGGTTGCGTAGTGCCTGCACCAGCGCCTCCAGATCGCTGTTATCAGCGACGGCTTGCCGGAATTGACCGCCACCCTGACGGGCCAGCACCGCCAGTTGTTGTAGCGGTACTCGTGGTACTACTACGCCACCCTGACGATCTTTTAACAGCTCACCGTTTTCCAGTCTTACCACTGCGCCCTCAGCAGAGCCAAATGCCAACACGGACAACCGGTGTGGATAACGGTTAAGCAGTTGCTGCAGCGCATGAAAACTTTGCGCCTCAAAACCGTCAGTAAATAAAATCACTTCGCCACTGGCGAAGCCAGCCTGGGTTAACAGTTGATCGGCCAGCTCCAACGCAGCCAGCACATTAGAACCCTGACCCGGCATCAGCTCCGGGCGCAAATTGGGCACTTGCAGGCGGATGTTGTTGTGATCCGGTGTCAGCGGCGAAATCACAAAGGCATCGGCAGCATAGCTAATCAATGCCAGTTCGCCTTCGCGTAATTTATCAATAAAATCCAGCGCTTTAAATCTTTGCTGCGTCAGCCGGTCCGGCACCAGATCGGTGGCGCGCATCGACAGTGACATATCCATAATCAGCACTGTCGCTTGTTTGACGGTTAGTGCCGGTTGCGGCAGTTTCTGCCAGCTTGGGCCACTTAATGCCAGCACGGCCAACAGCCAGCAAAGTGCCAGCAAGGGCAGGGCAAACGGCTGGCGTTTTTGTAATTGTTCCCCCAGCAATACCACGGGTTGTAAATGCCGGGCAATCAGATTATGCCAAAGCCCTGGTTGCTGGCGGTGCCGGTACAGCAGCAGCCAGAGTAACAGCGCTGGTAGCAGGGCCAGTAGCCAGAATGGACGTAGTAGATGTAACTCAGACCACACGGTTTTTTACTCCTGCCCAATCAACTCGCCGCAGCGCCAGATAAAAGCTACAGAGCAAAGCCAGCGCCAGCGGATAGTGCAGCAAGCTAAGCTGGGGCCGGTAGGTGAGCTGATCACGTTCTATCGGCTCCAGCTGATCCAGCAACTGATAGATCTGCCGCAGCTCTGCCGGACTGCGGGCGCGGAAATAGCGGCCACCGGTCTGCTCGGCTACCTCGCGTAATAACACTTCGTCTAAATCATGTGAAGGGTTGATAATACGCTGTCCGAAAATACTCTGTTGTACCATCTGTTCAGCACCCAGGCCGACAGTATGGATGCGGATCCCGGCCGCTTTCGCCAGTTGTAAGGCTTCGCGGGGCTGGATCTCGCCGGAGTTATTGGCGCCGTCACTGAGCAGGATTAACACCTTATTACTGGACGGGTAGGCATTCAGCCGTTTTACGGTCAGACCTATCGCCTCGCCAATGGCGGTCCGCTGGCCAACCAGTCCCATCACGGCATCGTCGAGAAACTGCTGTACCGTTGCCAGATCAAAGGTGAGCGGGGTTTGTTGATAGGCGGCATCCGCAAACAGGATCAGGCCAATCCGATCACCCTGGCGCTGGGCGATAAAATCGCGCAGCACCAGTTTCATCGCATCCAGCCGGGTCATGCGCTGGCCATTTAACTCCATATCCTGAATATCCATCGAACCGGACAGATCCAACGCCAGCATCAGTTCGCGCCCCTGCTGTGGCAGGGTTACCGGCTCACCCAGCCAGCGTGGCTGGCTGGCGCTTAGCACCAGCAGGACCCAGGTTAAAAGCAGCAACAGCCGCACACTGATTGGCGCCGTGGCGCCAGTGCTGCGCGTCTGCCCTAATTTCGCCAGGGCCGGCAGCTTTAGTGCACTGCCGCCTAACTGGCGGGCTTTGGGCACCAGCCAAGGGAGTGGCAGTGCCAGTAACAGCCAGGGATAACTAAGCTCCAGCATGGTCAACTCCTGTACCCAGGCCGGTAGCTGGGCTGGCGGCTTGCTGATACAAGCGGCCGTTAAAGCGCTGGATAAAGACCCCACCACACTGATACAACTGCTGGCGCTCCAGCGCGGTGTGCTGCGTTGGCGCCTGATATAACAGTGGCTGTAACGACGGTAACTGCAGCGGGGCGGGTAGCTGACTCTGCCAGTGCTGTTGCCAGCTCTCGGTATCGGCGGTTAACAACGGATGCCGCGGTGCATAAGCCTTGAGTAAGCGTTTGAGCAGTTGATTCAGCTGGGCCGGCATTGTCGGATCAGTGACATCCAGTTGCTGCCAAAGGCGTCGGGCCAGCCGCTTCGGGCGCTGAAACCGCCAGTAACGCAGCGCAATAGTGAGCGTAAATAAAGAGGCGGCTACTAGCAGGAGTAACAGCAGCCAGTGACCGGGCGCCAGCGCGAAGCTCTCGCTTAATGCCGGCTCGTCAATATCGGCCAGTAACGCCAATAATTGTGTTGGCTCAGTCATGATAGACCCCAGCCAGTTGGCTTAATAGCGGGCTGGCACTGCTTAGCGTCAGCCATTTACAGCCCAGTTGCAACACATTGTGCTTAGCGGTCGCCAGCGCTTGCTGTTGTTGCTGTTGATAGCGCTGTTTTAGCTGTGAATTAAACTGCACCACTTTTAATGCCTGAGCAGCACTGACCAGCGCCTCGCCCAGTAGCTCTGATGGCAGCTGTAACTCCAGCGGATCACTGAGCTGACAACAGTGAATTTCATTATGCTGTGATAATACCTGCAGATGGCGTAACGCCTCAGCATCCAGGCTGGCAAAATCGGACAAAATATAGAGTAGGCTGCCCGGGCGTAGTAGCCGTCTTAGCTCTGCCAACGCTGTGCTCAGGACCATGCCCTGATTGCTGCGGCTTTGCTGATGTACATCCAGCAGAGCCTGCAAATAGCGCAACACGCCACGGCTTCTGCCCAGAGGTTTTAACAGTACATGCTGCTGTTCACTAAACACCAGGCCACCCAGTTTGTCGCCATTGGCTTTGCAATGCCAGGCCAACAGGGCCGCCAGATGTGCCGCCTGCACGGATTTTAACAGCAGGCTGGAGCCAAAGCGCATGGACTCGGTCAGCTCGGTCAGCAAAAACACCGGGCGCTCACGCTCTTCACGGAATAATTTAGTATGAACCCGTCCGGTGCGGGCCGTTACCCGCCAGTCAATAGCGCGCACATCATCACCCACCTGATAGTGCCGCACTTCATCAAACTCCATGCCGCGGCCTTTGCTGCGCGCCAGATAACTGCCGGCCAGCTTGCTATGTACCTGCTGGCCGGGGCTTAGATCCAGTAACCGGGTATGGTGCTGATACCACAGCAGCTCTGGCAGGCCCAGCTGATAACCGTTGGCGTGCAAGCTGCTAAGCCAGCGCTGTGCATCAAAAGCCAGTTCGCTCATCTTAGGGCACTGCCACCCGCTGCAGAACCTCGGTCAGCACCTGATCAGTGCTGATCCCTTCGGCTTCTGCCGCATAGGTTAGGATCAGACGATGGCGCAGCACATTATGAAATACCGCCTGAATGTCTTCCGGCGTAACAAAATCACGACCCGCCAGCCAGGCGCGGGCACGGGCGCATCGATCCAGCGCTATGGTCGCCCGCGGGCTGGCGCCATAGCTGATATAGCTGGCCAGTTTGTCACTGTACGCCGCCGGTTGGCGGGTGGCCATCACCAGTTGCACCATATAGTGCTCCAGGCTCTCCGCCAGATGCAGCTTTAATACCTGCTGGCGGGCAGCGAAAATATCCGCCTGACTGATGGGTGCCGCTTTAACCGGTGTTTCATGGCGGGCTTCGGCTCGGGTTAAGCGCAGGATCTCCAGCTCGGTCGCGCTATCCGGGTAATCAACCTTTAAATGCAATAAAAAGCGGTCAAGTTGGGCTTCCGGCAGCGGGTAGGTACCTTCCTGTTCCAGCGGGTTTTGCGTCGCCATCACCAGAAACAGCTCCGGCAGTTTGTATGTATTGCGACCCACTGTGACCTGTTTCTCGGCCATCGCTTCCAGTAGTGCAGACTGTACCTTGGCGGGTGCCCGGTTAATTTCATCCGCCAGAATTAAATTATGAAACAACGGGCCGGACTGAAAGGCAAAGGCGCCGGTTTCCGGCCGGTAGATATCGGTACCGGTCAGATCGGCAGGCAGTAAATCAGGGGTAAACTGTATGCGGTGAAACTCCGCTTCTACACCCTGTGCCAGTGCATTCACTGCGCGGGTTTTCGCCAGACCGGGCGGCCCCTCTACCAGCAGATGGCCATTGGCCAGCAAAGCCAGCAAGATGCCTTCGGTCAGTGCCGGTTGACCCAGCACCTGGCTATCCAGATAAGATTTTAATGACGCAAAAGCCTGTACCATGATGATTTCTGTCTTATTATTAAGAAGTGGTTGATTTTTGACCGCTTTCTGCGGGCAAACGCCAAATTAGGACCTGCCGTTATTTATAAGGTTCCCGCATGGCTAATACAAGCGCTAAAACAAGAGTTTTAAAACAACTGTTTTAATTTCGCCGGACTGTGGTTACAATCAAAAGTCAGAGGTCAGACCTGTAATCAGGCCAGCATAAAACAAGAGGATAACTATGGCAGCCCCTATCAACCTGAGAACCCGTGACGGTGAGCGTATTGCAATCGTGTCCGGGCTTCGTACCCCCTTTGCCAAACAAGCGACCGAGTTTCATGGTGTCTCGGCTCTGGATCTGGGAAAACTGGTGGTGAATGAATTACTGATCCGTGCCGAACTGGATCCGGCGCTGGTAGAGCAGGTGGTGTATGGCCAGGTGGTGCAGATGCCAGAGGCGCCAAATATCGCCCGTGAAATCGTGCTCGGCACCGGCATGCAGGTGCATACCGATGCCTTTAGTGTTACCCGGGCCTGTGCCACCAGTTTTCAGTCGGTAGTCAGTGTTGCCGAATCCATGCTGGCCGGTGTCACTCAGATCGCTATTGCCGGTGGCGCTGACTCCAGCTCAGTCTTACCTATTGGCGTGAGCAAGAAACTGGCGCGCGCCCTGGTCGATGTTAATAAAGCAAAAACCCTGGGCCAGAAACTGGCAATTATCCGCCGTCTGGGCCTGAAAGACTTACTGCCGGTTCCACCAGCGGTAGCAGAATACAGCACCGGCCTGTCAATGGGCGATACGGCTGAACAAATGGCGAAAAGCCATGGTATCAGCCGGGCGGCGCAGGATGAAATGGCACACCGCTCGCACACCCTGGCGGCGGCCGCCTGGCAAGCCGGCAAGTTGGCCGATGAGGTGATGACCGCCTATGTTGAGCCGTACAGCCGCTATTTAAAGATCGATAATAATATCCGGATGGAGTCGAAGCTCGACTCTTACGCCAAATTAAAGCCGGTATTTGACCGGGTGCATGGCTCTGTAACGGCGGCAAACAGTACGCCGCTGACCGATGGTGCTTCTGCTGTGCTGATGATGACCGAAGGCCGCGCCAAGGCGCTGGGTTATACCCCTTTGGGTTATCTGCGCAGCTACGCCTTTTCGGCCATCGGCGTACATGAAGATATGCTGATGGGCCCGTCTTATGCCACGCCTATCGCGCTGGATCGCGCCGGGATGAAACTGTCGGATCTGACGCTGATTGAAATGCATGAAGCCTTCGCTGCGCAGGCGCTGGCCAATATGAAGATGTTTGGTAGCCGTAAATTTGCTGAAGAAAAGCTGGGCCGCAGCGAAGCCATTGGCGAAATTGATATGGACAAATTTAACGTCAACGGTGGTTCACTGGCTTATGGCCACCCCTTTGCCGCGACCGGCACCCGCTTAATAGTGCAAACCCTGAATGAATTAAAACGTCGTGGTGGTGGCATCGGCCTGACCACTGCCTGCGCCGCCGGCGGTTTAGGCGCAGCGATGATTGTGGAGACCGAATAATGACTGACACAGTAAGCAGCTTTAGCTTAAGCATCCGCGATGACAAGGTGGCCGTGATCACCATGGATATTCCGGGTGAAAGCATGAATGTCCTGAAAGCCTCGTTTGCCGATGAAATTGATGCCATGCTGAAACAGCTGGCTAACGACAGTACCTTAAAAGGCGTGGTCTTTATTAGTGGCAAAAAAGATTCCTTTATTGCCGGTGCCGATATCAGCATGCTCGATGCCTGTCAGACGGCAGAGCAGGCGGAAACCATTGCCGCGATGGGGCAACAAATGTTCGACCGGCTGGAGCAACTGCGCCTGCCGGTCGTTGCTGCGATCCATGGCCCTTGCTTGGGTGGTGGTCTGGAGCTGGCGCTGGCGTGTCATGCCCGGGTTGCCAGCAGCAGCCCGAAAACCGTGCTGGGTTTGCCGGAAGTGCAGCTGGGCTTACTACCCGGCAGTGGTGGTACCCAGCGTTTACCAAAGTTAGTTGGCGTGCAAAAAGCGCTGGATATGATCCTGACGGGTAAGCAAGTGCGTGCGGCCCAGGCGAAGAAGCTCGGTCTGGTGGATGAAGTGGTGCCAGAGAGCATTCTGCTTGATGCCGCAGTGAAAAAGGCGCTGGCCGGCAAACCCCGTCGCGAAGCGAAAAAGCAGAGCCTGCTGGATAAGCTGCTGGAAAATACCGGACCAGGTCGCAAACTGGTGTTTTCTCAGGCGCTAAAACAAACGCTGAAGAAAACCCAGGGCAACTATCCTGCCGCCCTGCGGATTATTGAAGTGATTCAAACCGGTGTCGAGCAGGGCTATCAAAAAGGCCTGGCGGCAGAGGCCAAAGCCTTTGGCCAGCTTTGTATGACGCCAGAGTCGGCGGCACTGCGCAGTATTTTCTTTGCTACCACCCAGATGAAGAAAGAAAGCGGTGCCGGTGATGCCAAACCGCGTAAGGTACGCAAAGCCGCGGTGCTGGGCGGCGGCCTGATGGGCGGCGGTATTGCTAATGTCAGCGCCACTAAGGCCGGCGTAGCGGTACGGATCAAAGATATCGCTGAGCAGGGCATCAATAATGCGCTGAAATACAGCTTTGATATTCTGAATAAAAAGTACAAAAAGCGCTTTATCAGCAAGGCCGAGATGCAAAAGCAGCTGCTGTTAATCACCGGCACCACCGATTACAGTGGTTTCCATGATGTCGATATCGTGGTTGAGGCGGTATTTGAAGATCTGAGCTTAAAGCAGCAAATGGTGGCCGATATTGAACAGCACTGTGCGGAGCATACCATCTTTGCCAGCAATACCAGTTCGTTACCGATCCACAAGATTGCCGAAAAGGCAGCAAGACCAGAAAATGTGATCGGTCTGCATTACTTCTCACCGGTTGATAAGATGCCGCTGGTAGAAGTGATTGCGCATGAAAAAACCTCTGCGGAGACCATCGCTACTACGGTTGCCTTTGCCCGTAAGCAAGGTAAAACGCCGATCGTGGTGAAAGACGGTGCCGGTTTCTACGTTAACCGCATTCTGGCGCTGTATATGAATGAAGCGGCCAATATTCTGCTCGCCGGTGAACCGGTAGAAAAAATTGACCGTGCGCTGGTCAAATTCGGCTTCCCCGTCGGCCCGGTGACGCTGCTGGATGAAGTGGGTATTGATGTTGGCGCCAAAATTTCGCCCATTTTAACGGCTGAGCTGGGTGAGCGCTTTGCCGCGCCTGCCGCCTTTGACAAACTGCTGGCTGATGGCCGAAAGGGCAAGAAAACCGAAAAAGGGTTTTACCTTTATGGTAAGGCTGCGAAAAAAGGCAAAAAGCTGGTTGATGAGTCGGTATATGCCGTGCTTGGCGTAACACCGGCGCCGGCGCTAAATGGCGAAGAGATTGCCAGCCGCTGTACCGCGCAAATGCTGAATGAGGCAGTACGTTGTCTGGAAGAGGGTATTATTGCCTCGGCACGGGACGGTGATATCGGTGCCATCTTTGGTATCGGTTTCCCACCCTTCCTCGGTGGCCCGTTCCGCTATATTGATAAGCTGGGTGTCAATAATCTGGTTGCGACTTTACGCCAGCTGGAAAGTCGCTTTGGTAGCCGCTTTACGCCGTGCGATACCTTGTTGAAAATGGCAACAGCAGGCGAGCGTTTCTATCCACAGTAACAGCCGCCTTGCAGGGGGTAAGTTATCTAAGGGCCTGCGGGCCCTTTTTGCATTTTGGCTAAAAATGCAACTAAAGCATAACAGCAAGACGTCCGGATAGCTGGTATAATCGCCAGCAGCAGTAAAGTGATGTAGGAGAGAGCGGGTGTTATTAGTTCCGGTGCTTTGGTTAATGGTAGCAGTAGGCGTATACATAGCGGCACTGCGTAGTGGTATGCAGGCGATGCGCTGGGCACTGGCGGCAATCTTTACCGGTCCTTTGCTGTTACCGCTGTTTAACAGCCACAAACGCCTGACGCTGCGTCGCGCCCGTGGCCGTAGCTACGGCTTATTCCGGCCCTAGTTGTCGCTTTAAAAGCGCCATAGCGGCTTTTAACAGGCTGTCCTGCTGTCGGTCCTGATGACAGACGGCATAGAGTGTCAGTGTATAGCGCTGCGCCGCTGCCGCCACCAGTTGCCCGGCATTAAGATAGGGTTTAACCCAGCTCTCGGGTAAGAAGGCGGCGACCTCACCCGCTAACACCTGAGTTAGCGCCAGTTGCGCTGAGTTAGTGCTAAAGCGCGCCGCCTGTAGCTGTGGCCAATCGCGGCTATGCTGCAGTGCAAAAGCCTGCCCCCATTCGACATAACAATACTCTGCAGCGCTGAGCTGCTTACAAGCCGCATGCCCCGGCACGCATACCGCCAGCAGCGGTAACTGTGCTATGGCTTCGCGATAAAGGTCCTCGGTCTTTACCGGCTCCGGTAAAATCGCCAGATCCAATTGTTGGCTCAGCAATAAGTCACTGATTAGCTCCTTGGGTAAAGATTCGGCCCGGATTGTCAGCGGTGTTGGCAATAACGCCAGCTGCTGCAGCGTGGGCGCTAATAACTGCTCAGCCAATACCATCGGCATTGCCAGCTGTAAAGCCGGGCTTTGGCTGGCGCTGTCCGCGACGTCTTGTCTGGCGCGCTGTAAGGCGGCCAGCATAGTTTGAGCATGTGGCAACAGCCGCTCGCCCGCCGCTGTTAACTGAATGTTATTTCGGTGTCGGATAAATAAATTTACGCCTAATTGTTGTTCCAGCTGGCGGATGCGGAAACTTACCGCCGACTGCGTAAGGTATAAATTTTCGGCAGCCTTACCAAAATGGCGGGTGCGCTGTACTTCCAGGAAGGTTTTCAGTAAGTCAGTATCCAAACTAGCCTCAAATGTTTTTTATCGTAACAATTAAAAATATTTGTTTTACGACAGGAATTTTGTTAACCATACTCCGCACAGTTTAAACAGGCTGGCTTGATATTCAACGACATGAGAGGAAAAAAGTGATGCAGCAAAGTTTTGTCGCTAATCGTCGCTTTTTCGATGACCGGAATTTCCCACGTGGTTTTACCCGGTCTGGGCGTTTTACCCTGGCAGAGGGCAATCTGCTGGAAAAACATGGTTTAGCAATGCAAGAGTTGGAGCAGGGCGTACGCCAACCGGCAAATGACGAAGAGCAGCGCTTTTTGTTGGTTTGCCGCGGTGAAGCCGAAGCCAACACTGTGTATGAAAAAACCTGGTTAAAGTATAAACAACGTCTGGCAGAAAAACGCAAATTTCATACCGTATTCGGTAAGAAGCGGATTGCAGATGGCTCGGATGATTTCTCGTACGTTGAATCAGATGCCGATTAAAAAAGCCCGTTAGGGCTTTTTTAATGTCTGTAATTTGGCTTTCGCCTTTATAACGCCGCAATCTTCGGCCGTTGTTGCTTTTGTTCTTGCAGAAAAGCGGCAAAATCTTCGGCAGACAACGGCTTGCTATAATAGTAACCCTGAATAATTTCACAGCGCAGCTTGCGTAGCTGCTCCAGTTGTTCGTGCGTTTCCACCCCTTCTGCCACCACACTCAGGCTCAGGTTGTGTGCGATAGTGACAATGGTATCGACCATATTGCGGCCGCGGGCACTGCTCATATCGTCGATAAAGGCTTTATCAATTTTCAGCGTATTAAGTGGAAATTGTTTCAGATAGGCCAGCGAGGAGTAGCCGGTACCAAAATCATCCATCGCCAGATGAATGCCGCGGGCACGCAGTTTTTTCATGGTATCAATCGCCAGCTTCGGCGATTGCATCACCGTGCCCTCGGTGATCTCTAACTCCAGGTGGTAGGAGGGTAAATCGGTTTGCTGCAAAATATCGTCAATCTGATCACAGAGAAACGGCAGCATAAATTGCTTGGCCGATAAGTTAACCGCCACCCTGCCATGAAACAGGCCCTGCGCTATCCAGCGTTTAACATCGATACAGGCTTTACGCAGTACCACGGTACCGATATCAACAATTTGTCCGGTTTCCTCTGCCACCGGAATAAAGCTGGCTGGGCTGACCAAACCGCCCTTAGGTGTAATAAAACGTACCAGGGCTTCCATACCGACAACCTTGCCACTTAGCATGTCCATTTTCGGCTGGTAGAACACGGTAAAATAATCTTCTTTTAAGCCGTGGCGGATCAGGTTTTCTATCTGCAGCCGTTTCACAGCTTGTTTGTTCATGGTGTCATTAAAAAACAAATAGCGGTTGGCGCCGGCACTCTTGGCATGATACATCGCCGTATCAGCATTTCGCAGCAGCGCCTGTGGATCCTTACCATCTTCCGGAAACAATACTATGCCGACGCTGCTGGTGACCGCCAACTCATGCTGATCCACAGCAAAGGGCTTATTAATTTGTTCCAGTAAGTTTTTCGCCAGGCTGGTAATGGCATGAATATCGTTGGTATTGTCGAGCAAAATAGCGAATTCATCACCGCCCAGCCGGTAAAGTTTTTGCCGGAATAATTTATTGTTATGCAGGCGATCAGCCAGTTTACAAAGCAGGGCATCGCCGAGCTCGTGACCCAGTGAGTCGTTAATTTTTTTAAAGTTATCCAGGTCAAATACCAGCAGCGCATGTTCGGTTTTCTCGGTAACCAGACTGGCCAACTTATTCATAAAAACCGCGCGGTTGGGTAAACCGGTCAGGGTATCGCTATTAGCCAGCCGGCTAAGCTCGGCTTCACGTCTTTTGCGATCGGAGATATCGGAAAACACCGCTACGTATTGGGTGATAAAACCCTGCTCGTCTTTAATTACGTCAAAGGTTAATTCTGCCTGGTAGTAATCACCATTGGTTTTCAGTTCACGGATCTCGCCGCTCCAACGGCCATCTCTAACCAGTTTTTTCTCAATATCCTGAATAAAACGCGGCGGATAGAGTGACAGCTGGAAACGACTTTGTAGCACCTGCTCCCGACTTTTGCCGGTAATCACACTAAAGGCTGGGTTAACTTCGATAATGTTGAATTTAGTATCACAAATCACCACAGCATCAGAGATATTCTCCAGACAGCGGGCGAACAGCTGCATCCGTGCTTCAGCTTGTTTGAGCTGGCTGATATTTTTCAGGGTGCCTGTCATGCGCTGGGCTCTGCCATCTTCGTGATAGGCGACAACCTTGCCGCGGTCCAGTACCCAGATATAGGTTTCATCCAGTGTTTTTAAGCGATAGCTGGCTTCAAAAAATGGGCTTTTGCCGGCCAGGTGCTGCGATAGCGCGTGGCTAACCCGGTCTAAGTCCTGCGGATGGATCAGCGCTTTGTTGGGCGGGAAATCTTCAGTCTTGGGGGCAATCGCCAGTGGCTCCAGCCAGGCGCTGGAGCGGTAGAGCTCGCCACTATCAATATTCCAGTCCCAGAGTTCATCGCCGCTGCCCCAAATCGATAGTCGCAGCCTCTCTTCACTTTTCGCCAGTGCCTGATGGTAACGCCGCATCCGTCTTAAACTTAACTGACCAAGCAACAGGCCGGTAAGAGCCAGGGTGAGTAATGCAGGAAATAAATAAGGCTGTACGGTATCCCAGCTAAGGGCCGTAGCGGCGAGGGGCAAGAAAAATAACACGCCAAGTGTTAGCCCCAAAAAAGAGAGGGTGAGAAAAGTTATTGTTTTATCGCGCACTTTTTTATTTATTCAGTACTGCTTTTGGACTACGGTAACGGAGAAAATCGGTACTGTCAAAAGCATTTTTGCTGCTGCTGTAATAATTCTGTCAACTGCGACTTATGCAGGCATTTTACATAAGTATCCGCTGGCGGTGGATCGGTGGCGAATAACAACACATCATACTCGGCGGCAAGCAGCTGCTTTAAAAAATCCTGAAACCGCAGTCGGTCAATATCTTGTAATGCATTAAGAATTTGTTGTGTCAAATCAAAGCTATAATCGCCCTGACTCAATGCCAGCCAATACCGCTTAGCTCTGGCACTTAAACTAATATCCCGTTCCGCCAGTTGGGCAGCTAGGCCTTGCTTTAATGACTGAAAATCGCTGTCATGCAGTTGATTCAACTCGCTGATAAATTGCCGGAAAAAGGCTACTGTTGCCTGATAGAGAGTACCGGCTGGCTGATTAGGCGACTGGATATAGAACGCCATGCCCGGCAGGGTATTGACCGGGACATAGCCGGTGCCGACCAGATAGCCCAGTTGTTGTTCGGTTCTCAGCTGGTGAAAGTAACGCGGCGATAAGATGTGATTGGCGAGCATAAACAGCGCCATCATCACGGGGGATTTTTCCCGCGCGGGCAGATAAATAACCAACGCATGGTCGGAAGGCGAGTCGGGTGGGTTTTCCAACCAGACGGGGCCCAGATCGCGGATCAGGCATTGTTGCGGTTTGAGCGCCTGACCGATAGCGCCTTGCTGCCGTTGCCAGTGCTGTAACAGTTGCTGTAAGGCCAGCGCATCAGTCCGATTCCAATTGCCCAATAACAGCGCTTCCAGATGCAAGGCTTGCCAGACCTGCTGCCGGAACTGTTGAAAATCGGCATAGCTTAACGCGGCCAGCGCCGTTGCCAGTTGTACCGGCTCCGGATTCTGTGGTTGCAGCACAGCCGAAAGCTTTGAAAATAAGGTGGCAACAGGTTTATTCTTACTGCTGTTTAGCCAGTGCCGGCACAGTTGCTGTTTTAACTCTGCAAAACGTTGCGGACAAAACTGTGGATCTGGCAGCTGTGCTAACAGATCAGCAACCAGACGTAGCTGATTAGCGCTCAGGCCGTTGGTCTGTAAACTGAGCCCCTGGCGGTGAACATGCAGAAAATAATTCAGCCCGGCAGTTGTTGCGGCGTAAAGCTGCTGATTAAAGCGATCTAACAGTAATTCGACCCATAAGCGACTGGCGGCTTGCTGTTGCAGCGTCTGACAGCTATTGGGCAGGCTCAACTGAATAAAAATATGGCCTTTGGGGCTATTAAAGTCCGTATCCGCTTTGTACCAAAGGCTTAACCCAGGGTCAGTAAAGAACAATTCTGGCTTATCTAAATGATCCGCTGCGGTGAGTAAGGTTAAATCGGCATGCAGATAGGGATTGGCCTCTGGCAGCTGGATGCCGTCAAGCAGCGCGGTTTGGGCAAGCGCAGCGAGTAAGGATTGATCAATTGCTTGCAGCTGATAGGGCGTATGATACCAGCGGGCCTGACGGTCAGTAGTGACATCATCGGCAATCAGCATCAGCCGTAGGTTAGCGGCGTTAAAATAGCTCAATAGCTGCTGATACAGCGCAAGCGGCGGCGGCTCCATCCGGTAATCGCCAAAGATCACATCCTGTAGCGGATAGTGCTGCAGGTTCAGCGACAGATCCATCGCCGTTTGCAATGCCGTAGCGGGCTCATAAAATTGATAAGCCCATTGCAGCAGTTTCTGCCGCTCTTTAAACAACTGTTCGGGAAAGGCGCTTTGTTGCAGTAACTGCAATTTAGCGAATACCGCCTGCACGACCTGCTGGTATTGCTGGCGGCCAAGCTGGGTTAATTCGAACGCTAGCGTAAAATCTTTATAGTTACTGCCATCAATGCCGCCACCGGCACTTAGCTGATTCACCAGTCCCTGCGCTTTCAGCATGGCTAACAATGAACCAGGCCCTTCATCACCTAACAGATGGGCGAGAAAACTGACGATTTTATAGCGATACCAGGGCTGGATATCGGGAAGCGCAAAACTCACCACTAACCGCTGGCTGCTCTTATGTGGCCGGATAGTTAACTGTAATCCCTGATGCTCGGCCAGATAGAGTGGTACCTGCAGCGGGCTCTTTGCCGCAACATCACCTTTAATTGCACTGAAATAGCGTGTTGCCAGTTGCTGCAGCTCAGCCAGGCTCTGTGGGCCAACCAGGCACAATGACATCCTCTGAGCGCTGTATTGGCTATCGAAAAAGCGTTTAACCGCTTGCTGCAGACTTTCGTGCGGTTGGTCTGCCAGCGTCTGGGCATTACCAACCGAAAACTTGGCAAAGGGGTGTGCCGGATTAATGCTTTCTTTATGCACCTGATAGATGCGCCGGCTATCGTCTTTTAGCTTTAGCGAGAATTCTGCTTCAATGGCCTGGCGCTCTTTTTCGACATAGTCACTGCTAAATAAGGGCGCCGTAAACATCGCAGCGAAGCGGCTTAAGCCGTCAGCAAAATGTTGCTGTTCAAGATCGAAATAAAACTGGCTATGCTCTGTGCCGGTCCAGGCATTGTGGCTGCCGCCGTGTTCGCTGATATATTGCTGCAGCTCGCCGGCCTGTGGGTAAGCGGCACTACCCAAAAACAGCATATGCTCTAAAAAGTGGGCCAAACCTTCGCGTTCTATCGGATCGTCGAAGTGCCCGACATTGACGGTCAACGCCGCCGCACTTTTTTCGCTGTCGGCTTGCTGAACCAGCAGCACGGCTAAACCGTTAGCTAAGACAAGGTGCCGGTACTGTCTGGGATCGTTCGGGCTTTGCAATATCGGTGAACTGGCCAAGATGCATCCTTTAAAGGCACCTGCTGTGGGCACCTCTCATAGCGATAAGTAATAACCAGCATAGGTCTTATGCTTTAATAGCAGTTACGCTGGCGGCTGACTTTCATTATCATAGCGCACTATTTTCACCTGACGCATGCTTATTTGTTAAACGGCCGGCCAGATGGGACAGATCAAGTAGTATGGCAATAACACCATGGTAAATATTGTAATCATGCGCCACGGCGAAGCTCAGCCGCTGCAGGCCGATGATCAGCAACGCGCGCTGACTGACCAGGGGCGGCAGGAAGTGCAACAGATGGCGTCCTGGTTGGCCGCTGCCTATCCGGCATTTGACTATCTGTGGGTCAGCCCATACCTGCGCACACGGCAAACTGCTGCCATCATGCTGGAAGCGCAGGCGGCCTGTCGGCTGGAGGTGATACCGCAATTGGTGCCGGATGGTCAGGCGTTACAGATCAAAGATCAACTGGATTTGCTGCTTGCTGAGCAACCTGATGCGCGGGTATTACTGGTATCCCATATGCCGCTGGTCAGTTTTCTGGTCGAAGCCTTTACCGACGCCGGCCGCACACCCATTTTTACCACTGCAGCCTTATGTTGTATCGATTACCGGACAGCACGCGGCGGGAAGTTGTTAGAGCAGATGTCACCGCTGGATTTGTCGTTGGTACGCAGCTAACGCTGATTGATCTTGCTGTGACAGCTGGTGCTGTTATCGGTGCTGCAGTTCACGAAACTGCTGCTCGGTACTTTGATTAATTTTCAGTAATAACAACAGGGCACCATGCTTGCCCCAGCTTTTTGGGGCGGTGTGAAAGGCGCGTACATTTGGATGTTGCACCAGCCAGTTTGGTACCTTACGTGCCAGTATGCCCAGCCCCTTGCCATGTACGACGCAGGCGCAATTAAATTGCTGCTGCTGGCAATAATCCAGTAAGCCAGCCAGCTGTGTTTTCGCTTCATTGGCTGTCATGCCGTGTAAATCCAGTACCACCTGCGGTTCTAATTCACCGCGGCGTAAGCGGCCGGCCAGCATCGGATCGTCACCCTGCTGCACATAAGACAAGCTGCCGCTGGTGTCGGTAATGGCTTCATATTCATCGGAGAAAAAGAACAGTTTTTGCGCAGATAGCTCAGCGGCAGCTGTCGGCAGGCGTTTTTGCTTGCTGCGTCTGACAACTGGCGGTATCTTGTCCTGCTCAAGCGGGCGGGCACCGGCGACACTGTCGCGAAACAGGGCTCGCTCTTCGACGCTGAGTGCATCGGGCTTCGGCTTTTTTTGCTGCATCGGCCTTAATCTATACTATCTTATTAGCTGCTACCGGAGCCAAGGATACCATGTCTGACACCTTACCCGCACCTTTTAGTCCTGAATTACTGGACCGCGCCTATAGCGAACTGCAGACCCTGCATGACTGGTTACGTTGGGCCGTTAGCCGGATGCATCAGGGTGGAGTCTATTTTGGCCATGGTACCGATAATGCCTGGGATGAAGCCGCAGTGATGCTGTCGCATGTGTTGTACTTGCCGCCCCTGCGCGATGAAAAGTTATTTAGCGTGCGCCTGACATTGGATGAGAAACAACACTTTGTCGCACTGTTACAGCAGCGAATTACCCAGCGTATTCCGGCCGCCTATCTGACCCAGCAAGCCTATTTTTGTGATTTGCCGTTCTATGTCGATGAGCGGGTCTTGATCCCGCGCTCACCGATTGGCGAGCTGATTAAGCAGCAGTTTCAGGGCCTGTTACCGGCTGGCAGCAGCCCGGCCCATATTCTGGATCTTTGTACCGGCTCGGGCTGTATTGCCATTGCCTGTGCGGTGGCCTTTCCGGAGGCGCAGGTTGATGCCGTCGATATCAGCGAGGATGCACTGGCAGTATGTGAGCTGAATATTGCCGAGCATCAGCTGCAGGAGCGGGTCTACCCCATTCTGTCAGATGGCTTTAGTGCCCTGACGGGCCAGCAATATGATTTGATTGTCACTAACCCGCCTTATGTCGATGCTGAAGATATGGCTGATCTGCCGGATGAATACCGGCACGAACCTGAACTGGGGCTGGCGTCTGGTATCGACGGCCTGGAATTAACCCGGCAGATCCTGCGCGATGCGGCAGCGCATTTAACCGAGCAGGGCATTTTAGTTTGTGAAGTGGGCAATAGTATGGTTGAATTGCAGTATAGATATCCAGACGTCCCATTTCGCTGGCTGGAGTTTAGTGCCGGAGGCCTTGGCGTCTTTGCACTGAGCAAAGCACAACTTGTGGCTTGCCAGCATTTATTCGAGGAAAGTTAAATGGCAGGTAACAGCATCGGCCAGTTATTTAAAGTCACGACTTTTGGTGAAAGTCATGGTCCGGCGATTGGCGGCATTGTCGATGGTTGCCCGCCTGGTATGGCATTAACTGCCGAAGATTTACAGTATGATCTCGATCGGCGTAAGCCCGGCACGTCACGCTATACCACACAGCGCCGCGAAGAAGACAGTGTCAAAATCCTCTCTGGTGTGTTCGAGGGGCAGACAACCGGCGCCAGTATTGGCTTATTGATTGAAAATACCGATCAGCGCTCGCAAGACTACGCCAATATTGCCAGCCAGTTCCGGCCTGGCCATGCCGACTATACCTACTGGCACAAATTCGGCATTCGTGATTACCGTGGTGGCGGCCGCTCGTCGGCGCGCGAAACGGCAGTGCGGGTCGCGGCCGGCGCCATTGCCAAAAAGTATCTCGCTGAGCACTGCGGTATTGAGATCCGCGGCTATTTACAGCAACTGGGGCCGATTAAAGCCGAGCAGTTGGATTGGTCGCAGGTGGAACAAAATGCCTTCTTCTTCCCGGATGCGACTAAGCTAGAAGCGCTGGATGACTATATGCGGCAGCTGAAAAAAGACGGTGATTCGGTTGGCGCGCGGGTGAATGTGGTGGCAACCGGGATGCCGGTCGGTCTGGGCGAGCCGGTATTTGATCGTCTGGATGCGGATATCGCCCATGCGATGATGAGTATCAATGCCGTTAAGGCAGTGGAAATTGGCGATGGCTTTGCGGTAGTTGAGCAGCGCGGCTCCACTGGCCGTGATGAGCTGACACCGCAGGGCTTTACGGCGAATCATGCCGGCGGTACCTTAGGTGGTATTTCCAGTGGCCAGGATATTCTGGTCAGCATGGCGTTAAAACCGACGTCCAGTATCAGTATTCCGGGCAAAACCATTAATACCGCCGGTGAAGTGGTGGATGTGGTGACCAAGGGCCGGCACGATCCCTGTGTCGGTATTCGCGCGGTACCCGTTGCCGAAGCCATGCTGGCAATAGTGCTGCTCGATCATCTACTACGCCACCGCGCCCAAAATGCCGGGGTCCAGGTCAGTACACCGGATATCGCGGCACTGGCACGGCAGCAGCAAAGCAATTAATACAGCATTTTAATCGAACTAGTTTAACGGAACAGTCGTGTTAACACTTGCCACCAAGCCAGCCCTTGCGCTGGCTTATTTTGCTTATTTCGGCGTCTTAGGCCTGTTTGTGCCTTATTTCGGGCTGTTTCTGGATGGCCGCGGCTTAAGTTCGGCACAAATTGGCTTATTGCTGGCGCTGGTCACGGCGACGCGGATCGTTGGCCCGGCGCTGTGGGGCACGCTAGCTGATAAAACCGCCAGACCGCTGAGCATTATGCGCTTTGGCGCCATCATCGCGATCCTGGCTTGGTGCAGTAGCTTTGTTGATGCCGGCTTTTGGCCCTTACTGGCCGGTTTCGCGCTGTTTAGCTTTTTCTGGACCGCTATTTTACCGCAGCTCGAAGTCTGTACCTTTCATGCGCTGAATGATGATGCCGGCGCTTATAGCCGGATCCGTACCTCCGGCAGTGTCGGTTATATCATTCTGGTGCTGCTTGGCGGCTATTTATTTCAGCGTTTTGGCAGTGAGTTTATGCCGGCGACAGCGCTGCTGTTTTTAGGCTTACTGCTACTGAGCTTATTTAAACTGCCACCGCTGCCTAAGTTGTCGGCCAGTCAACAGGTGCACTTATCCTGGCGTCAGTTATTCAAAAGTAAGGTACTGTGGCTCTTTATGGGCGCGGCCTTAATGCTGCAAATGAGCTTTGCGCCTTACTATGGCTTTTTTACGTTGTATTGCCGCGATCTGGGTTATAGCGGCACTGTTACCGGCTTGCTGATTGGCGTGGCGGTGGCGGCGGAGATCGTCGCCTTTTATTTTGCTGGCCGCATTTTGGGCCGTTTCAGACTGGGGCATTTACTGGCCGCCTGTTACGGCTTAACTGCGCTGCGCTGGTTAATCGTCGCTTATCTTGGTGATCAGCCGCTGGTGCTGGCGGCCAGTATGCTGTTACATGCCGGCAGCTTTGCTATTGCCCACAGCGGCGCTATGCAGTTTATTCAGCAGTTTTTCCCCAAGGTGCAGCGAGGTCGCGGTCAGGCGTTTTATGCCGGTATTATCTATGGCGGTGGCGGGGCTATCGGTGCTTATATTGCCGGTATCAGTTGGCGCGATGGGGCTGGTGCCAGTGCCACCTTTACGTTGGCAGCACTGGCAGCGGCAATAGCGATGCTATTGGCACTAAGCTTACCGCGTACTATGCCGCGAGCGGATGATAAAGCAGCAAACGTCAACACGCCCTAACGCATTAACCACTTAAGCAGCGCTTTAAACAGCGGCCGGTTAAAGGGCGGGTAAATCAGAATGCTGCTACTAAAGCGGCCTTTCTGGTGCACCGCCTTAGCGTGGGAAAAACGCCAAAAGCCTTCCGGACCATGATAGTTACCCAAACCTGATGGCCCGATGCCACCAAAGGGCAAATCCTCCTGTGCCACATGCAGCAGCGTATCGTTAATACAAACGCCACCGGCATGAGTTTGGGTTAACACTCGCTGTTGTAACAGCTTATCTTCACTAAATAAGTACAGCGCCAGCGGCCTGGGTCTGGATTTAATATAGTCAAGCGCCTGCTCAAAGCTTTCGTAGCCGATAATCGGCAACAAGGGACCGAAAATTTCCTGCTGTAAAATCTGACACTCCTCGGGCACATCAACCAGCAAGGTTAGCGGTAGCCGGCGCTGTTGTTGTTGCTGCTCGCTGACCATCACTGCACAGGGATAAGCGGTTGCGCCTTTAGCCAGTGCTTCGCTTAGCAGCTGCTGTAAGCGCTGATAATGCTGAGTATTGATCACCGCGCTGTAATCGGGGTTGGTAGCAAAATCAGGATAGAGCTTGGCAAAGTCGGCTTGCAGTTGGTTAATCAAAGCCGTGATCCGAGCCTTAGGCACTAACACATAATCGGGCGCGACACAGGTTTGACCGGCATTAGCGGTTTTGCCAAACAATAAGCGCTGGCTAAAATGTGCTAAGTCGGTATCTGCTGTCAGCAGCGCCGGGCTTTTACCGCCCAGCTCAAGCGTCACTGGCGTTAGATTGGCCGCCGCAGCCTGCATCACTTTGCGCCCAACAGCGGTAGAGCCGGTAAACAACAGATGATCAAAGGGTAGGGCGGCAAAAGCGGCGGCGACGTTGGCATCGCCCTGAACCACACTGACGCAGTCAGTTAAGCCCTCTGCAATCATTTCAGCCAGCACCGCATTGGTTGCCGGAGTAAATTCCGACAGCTTAAGCATCACCTGATTACCGGCAGAGAGTGCCGCCATAAGCGGGCTAAGTGCCAGAAAAATGGGATAATTCCACGGCACGATAATGCCGACGACTCCTAACGGCTGCGCCAGCACAAAGTTTTTTGCCGGGGCAAAGGTATAGTGT
The DNA here is from genome assembly GCF_001704375.1 of Alishewanella sp. HH-ZS. Taxonomy (NCBI): domain Bacteria; kingdom Pseudomonadati; phylum Pseudomonadota; class Gammaproteobacteria; order Alteromonadales; family Alteromonadaceae; genus Alishewanella; species Alishewanella sp. HH-ZS. The sequence goes on from NZ_LZEJ01000027.1 coordinate 78,759, forward strand.
ACAGCGCGGCGCTGCGGTTTTAACCAACCTTTAAGCTGTGATAACTGATATTTGATGCCCTGCAAACTGGGCGCGATTTCCAGCAGCTGCGTTTCAACACTGCTGCGCTGACCAAAATCGCGGGCAACGGCCTGTTGTAACGCCGTATCGTATTGTTTTAGTAACCCGGCCAGACGCTGCAAGCGTTGCTTGCGTATAACAAGTGACGGATAGGGTTCGGCGTTAAACTGCTGTTGATGCTGTTGAAACAGGCTTTCTATGCTCATCAGAGGTCACTACTTCTTTTAACAGGCTGGGTTGTGCCGTTACTCTAAAGTAGTCCAACCAGTGGAGCAAGCGTTGTCGAGTAGCGCAGCGCTGGGCAAGCTGCAGTCAAGCCGTTACAATGCGCAGCAATTTCGAAAGCTGTCACACAGGTGAGGTCGATGACAACGCAGTTTCGCTTGGGTTTGATTGTTAATCCGTTGGCTGGTTTAGGCGGCAGTGTCGGTTTAAAAGGCAGTGATGGCATGGCGGAACAGGCGCTGGCACTTGGCGCGGTGCCGATGGCACAGCAGCGTGCTAGACAGAGCCTGGAGCAACTGCTGCCGCTGCGCGACAAGCTGCAAATCGTCACCGTCGCCGGTGAGATGGGGCAACAGCTTTGTGAAGAGCTGGGTTTTGATTATCAGCTGTGTTTTACCCCGGCGACTTTACCCACTACGGCAGCCGATACCGAGCAGGCCGCGGCTGTGATTGCCGGATCCGGTGTCGATTTACTGTTGTTTGCCGGTGGTGATGGTACAGCGCGCAATGTCTGTAGCGTTGTCGGCGCTAAAACCACCGTCTTGGGTATCCCTGCCGGTTGTAAGATCCATTCCGGCGTGTATGCGATTTCGCCGCTGGCCGCCGGTAAGCTGCTGGCCAAACTGGTCGCCGGTGAGCTGGTCAGTCAGCAGGAAGCCGCAGTGATGGATATCGATGAAAGTGCTTTCCGGGAAGGGGTCGTCAAAGCCCGCCGCTATGGCGAGATGCGCATTCCGGCCGAGCTGCGTTATGTACAAAGCGTAAAAATGGCCGGCAAGGAATCAGAAGAGCTGGTACTGGATGATTTAGCGGCTTACGTTGCCGGCTTAATGGAACCGGATGTGCGTTATGTGATGGGCTCCGGCTCGACTGTTGCCGCAGTGATGGCGGAACTGGGGTTGGACAATACCCTGCTTGGTGTGGATGTGGTCGAAAATGGTCAGCTGCTGGCCAAAGATGTGACCGCAGCGCAGTTGCTTAAACTGGTGCAGGATAAACCCAGCAAATTGATTATTACCTTGATTGGCGGTCAGGGCCATGTGTTTGGCCGCGGTAACCAACAACTCTCCCCGGCTGTGATCCGTGCCATTGGCCGCAACAATATTCTATTGCTGGCGACCAAGAGCAAGCTGCAGCAACTAAATGGCCGGCCATTACTGGCCGATACCGGTGATATGGCCTTAGATCGCGAGTTACAGGGCTTAATACCGGTGCTGACCGGCTATAACGATTATGTGATTTACCGCTTAGGTTATGAGGACGAAGCATAATGCAAGAGAACAATACCGAACACGGCAATACCGAACACTTTATTGCCCGGGCGGCGGAATTTTTCGACCAGTTAGTGCCGGTTGCTACCGACGATGAGCTGTTTGCCGCCGGCTATTTACGTGGTCATGTTGATTTAGCCGTTGGAACCCTGCAACTGAACGAACAACCTTTTAGCGTGGCCACCTTGCTGCAACAGGTTAATAACAGCCTACAGCAGGCGATTGCCCAGGGCGAGCTAAACGCAACAGACGAATTGCTGGTGCAGGATATCTGGCAACGTTTACAACAGGCTGCCTGAGTTAAGGCAGCCTGAACAAGACTTTTGGCGGTAATTGACGTAAGATATCGCCATCTTTTAACAGTGGTGCAGCCCGGCTGCACCCGTCAATATAAGTGAAATCCATGTCAAAATTTACTACGTTAGAGCAGCACGCCAGCTACGGTATCGGTTTACAAATGGGTCAGCAACTGGCTGACCGGCCGTTTGATGGTTTAGATATTAGTGCTGTCGCCGCCGGCTTAGCTGCTGCTTACAACGAGCAGGCGCCGGAAGTCAGCGATGAGCAGATCCGTGCGGCTTTTACCGTTATTAGCCAGCGCATGCAGGCCGAAGAGCAGGAAAAAGCCCAGGCCTTAGCAGAAGCCGGTGAAATGTTCCTGGCGGAAAATGCCAAGCGTCCGGAAGTAACCGTTACTGCTTCTGGCTTACAGTATGAAGTTCTGGTAGCCGCCGAAGGCGATAAGCCCACCGCAGCCTCGACCGTGCGTACCCACTATCACGGTACTCTGATTGATGGCACTGTATTTGATAGCTCTTATCAGCGCGGTGAACCGGCAGAATTCCCGGTATCTGGCGTTATCGCTGGCTGGACTGAAGCGCTGCAACTGATGGCGGTGGGTTCAAAACTGCGGTTATATATTCCGCATAATCTGGCCTATGGTGAGCGCGGCGCCGGCAATGCTATTGCACCGTTCAGCACTTTAGTGTTCGATGTGGAATTGCTGGCGATCCTGTAAAGGCTGTTGTTCGAGCTCATTACAATAAAGCCGGCGTTGCCGGCTTTATTGCTTAAGAAGGTGAGCGCCGGTTAAAATTTATGCAATTAAGCGTCTAAGCTACCAATTCTTCTGCAGTTTTCTGTACAGGCGTTATACTTTCAGCTGAATTGTGTTGTCCTCCCCCGAACTGAGAGTAGCTTATGGCAAATTTGACCATTCAAACCCGTATCCTCCTGCTGGCGTTATTACCCAGCACCTTACTGGCAATAGTGCTGGTAACTTTTAGCTTAATGCAGGCACGTAGCCTTGGCCAGCAGGGCGTGGATGGCTTTGCTGAGGTTTATAGCCAAAGCCAGCAAGCTGTGATTAAAAACTATATGGAGCTGGGTAAGACTGCCATCGCTCATCTTTATAATGCGCCGGATGCAGCGACCAATCCGGCCATTCGGGAAGAAGCTATTAATATTTTGCGCCAACTGCGTTTTGATGACAGTGGCAGCATGGGCTACTTCTTTATCTATGATCAGCAGGGCGTCAATGTGATGCATGCTGCTAACCCCGCCTTGCAGGGCCGTAATTTGATGGATCTTAAAGATCCTAATGGCGTTGAAGTGATCCGCGGCCTGTGGAATGCCGCCCGCAGTGGCAAAGGTTACTTGTATTATCACTGGAATAATCCGGAAACCAATACCACGGATCCAAAACTGGGTTATGCCGAAGAGCTGACCAAATGGGGTTTAATGTTAGGCACCGGCTTTTGGATCGACAGCCTGGATAAACAGGTTGCGGTGATGCAGCAACGGGTAGACGACTCGCTGGCAACCAGCCTCTGGAGTTCGATAGTCACCGCTGCCATTGCGTTAATTGTGATTACCTTACTGGCACTGGTGGTAGTGCGCAGTATTATTACGCCACTGAAATCGGCGGTAACCGCAATGACCGATATCGCCCAGGGTGGTGGTGATTTACGCCACCGTTTAAAAGCTGAAGGTAATGATGAATTGGCGCAACTGGCACAGGCTTTTAACCGCTTTGCCAGTCAGGTCCGGGATCTGGTGGCTCAGGTTGCTGGCTCAACCAAAACGCTGAATCAAAGTGCCAATGAGCTAAATGGCATTATGCGTCAAGCCGGGCAGGGCGTGGCACGCCAACAATCCGAGAGTGATCAGGTGGCCACGGCAATGAACGAAATGGCGGCTTCGGCGCAGGAAGTGGCAGATAGCGCGATGCGGGCGTCTGAAGCCGCTGCTAATGCCGAAGATCTGGTCAGTAACTCCAAGCAGACGTTGCTGCAAACGGTACGGGTAATTGATGGTTTGGCGGAGCAAGTCACACATGGTGTTTCGGTAATTGGAGAACTGAGTAAAGAATCTGACAGTATCGGTGGGGTACTGGATGTGATCCGCAGCATTGCCGAGCAGACTAATCTGCTGGCGCTAAACGCCGCCATTGAGGCGGCGCGTGCAGGTGAGGCGGGTCGTGGTTTTGCGGTGGTTGCAGATGAAGTGCGGACTCTGGCCAGTCGCACTCAACAAAGTACCCAGGAAATCCAGCAGATGATCCAGCGCTTGCAAGCCGGTATTAAAGGTGCGATCGATCTGATTAGTAAGTTAAAACAAAGCAGCCAAAGCAGTGTCGATGAGATCCGGCAGGTCGAGCTGGCGCTTAATCAAATCAGTAGCGCAGTCAATACCATTAATAATATGAATGCGCAGATCGCCACCGCCGCCGAGGAGCAAACCCATGTTTCCGGCGCCATTAATGAGAACGTACATCAAATTGTTGCAGTAACCGAAGAAACGGCTGAAGGGACGCGGCGCGCTTCCAGCACCAGTGAGCGCTTAAACGCCCTGGCTTCAGAATTAGATGTATTAGTAGGTAATTATAAGGTTTGAGTCCTCAGGTCCAGATTGTTTGAATCCTGGGTTTACGCCTGATAGTACAAGCAAATGCCAATCAGTTAGTCTGGTTGGCATTTTTACTAAAGGTTACACGCCACCAAGCCCCGGTCTGATACCAAAAAAAAGCCCCCGCGGCAGCCTGTCTCTTGATCACAAGTCA